>JBBSBT010000701.1:0-1501 GCA_038250985.1 Bacteroidales bacterium | reverse complement strand
GGGAGCACACTGGCTTTGGTTTATGCCATTCATCATCCTCAACGGGTTTTGGGGCTGATTCTGAGGGGCGTGTGGCTGGCAAACAAATATTCGATCGATCATTATATAGGCGGAGGGATAAAAGAATTTTTCCCGGATGTATGGGAACGATTTGCAAAACTGGTGAAGAAAGGCGAAAATCCGGTGGACTGTTATTACCGGAATATGTTATCCGATGATAGTGCGATCAGCGACAAGTTCGCCTATGAATGGGCATATTATGAAATGTCATTTTATACCATTAACAAAATTGCAGATCCCGACGATTCATTGAAATCATTTTCCTATAAATCGATGGCTATCCTCGAAGCTCATTTTATCAAAAATAATTGCTTCCTTACCGAAGATTTTATCATGGAAAATATTGATAAAATCAGGAATATAAAGACCACCATTGTCCAGGGGAGGTTTGATTTTATCTGTCCGCCGGTACAGGCATTCCGAGTGCACTCCGCGTTAAAAAACTCTAAATTAACTATAACAATTGCCGGTCATTCCTCTTCCGATGCTGAAACAAAAAAGGCACTAATCACTGAGCTTAAAAGAATAACTACGTGAAAACCCAAAATCATCTTTTCCACATTGCTTAAAGTTAAAAAGTATGAAAAAATTCTTCCTGCTGCTTATCTCAGTTACTATTTCAACGGCCATGCTCAGCCAGGCTCAAACGCAATCGAAATACAATCCTCATGATTTTTATCTTCCTGCTTTCAACCCGACTGCGGGTACTCCGTACCGGTCAGCAAACGGTGCTCCCGGGCCTATGTACTGGCAGAACAGCGCCGATTACCTGATACACGCAACCTTAAGCGAAAAAGACAATGCCATTGCTGGGGATGTAACTATAACATATACCAATAATAGTCCCGATAAACTGGACTATCTATGGCTTCAGCTGGATCAAAACCTTTTTAATTCTGAATCCAGGGGATCAGCCGCTACACCTCTTTCAGGTGATAGGTTCGATGCAAATGGCTTTGAAGGCGGATACAAAATTGCTGATGTATCTGTTACTTATGGAGGAAAAACCTACAAAGTACAACCTGTGATAACCGATACACGGATGCAGATCCGGTTAAGCAACGCTATGCAACCCAAAGGAGATAAGATAAGCGTGAAAATAAACTTCAACTTTGCTATTCCCGCCTTTGGTGCCGACCGAATGGGACGAATGCACACTGAAAACGGTGAAATCTACGAAATAGCCCAATGGTATCCACGCATGTGCGTGTACGACGATGTGGAAGGCTGGAACACATTGCCTTATATGGGCCTGGGTGAGTTTTACTGTGAATATGGTGATTATGATTATTACATCACTGCACCTTCCGAATTAATTGTTTACGGTTCGGGCGACCTGCAAAACAGTACTGAGGTATTAACAAAAGAAGAAATAAAAAGGCTCGCAATAGCTGCTGCAAGTGATAAAACGGTTACCATAATACATGCGGATGAAATAGGG
>JBBSBT010000700.1:0-1506 GCA_038250985.1 Bacteroidales bacterium | reverse complement strand
CTCATTTTCAGGGATTGAGAATGTGTATGCCATTGAGCTGAAGAATAGCAACGTTTTCCAGGTGACATCAGCCGAATATGGGGCAAGTAATGCAGCTTTGAGTCCGGATGGTAAAAAAATAGTATATTCAAATTATTCCTCCAGGGGAAACAATCTGGCAGAAACAGGTTTTAATCCCGCAACATGGAAAAAGCTGAACGAAGTAGAGGATTTTTCTCCATCCCTTTACAAATACCTGGTTAAAGAAGAGGAAAGTGCTTTTGATACTTTGGTGTCAGGAAGTACCACATATCCTTCACAACCGTATAAAAAAGCTGCTCATATTTTTAATTTCCATAGCTGGGCGCCGGCATATATTAATTATATGTCAGGCGAGAATGGAACCGGCATCTCGTTTATGTCGCAAAATGAACTGAGTACAGCTACAACCGTTGTGGGTTATAAGTATGACATGGCTGAAAATACCGGTGCCGTTACTGCTGACTTTAGCTGGAAAGCCTGGTACCCGGTACTTGATCTCAATACTTCCTATGGAGCCCGTGCGGCATACACCGACTCATTGGTTCGTTACAACTTTAATGAAACGGTGATCAGCGGAGGCTTGACTTTACCCTTGCTTTTTACCGGGGGAAAATACTATGAAGGTATTCAACTTGGGTTACATACTTCGTGGTATGATATAACCGATAATACCTCTCCAAAGGAAGATAAACTCACAGGAACAATAAATTCGTTGGATTACAGCATTTACGCATACCGCTATATCAAGCAATCAGGCAAAGACCTGTATCCGCGTTGGGGGCAGACTCTGTTATTGCGTTTCCGACATTCTCCGTTCGGGGATAATAACTATGGCAGTATCCGGTCTGCCGGGACCCGGCTTTATTTCCCCGGTTTCATGAATCATCATGGTATCCGGGTTGATTTAAACATACAGGTGAAAAACCCCGGGACATATTCGTACAGCAACCAGGTTCCGCTGCCGCGGGGATATCTGCTCTTGTATGATTATAAGGTGAGCAGTTTCGCTCTGAATTATAAGTTCCCTGTTGCATATCCTGATTTTTCGATAGGCCCGCTGGCTTATGTTAAAAGGCTGAAAGCAAATTTGTTCTATGATGGTGGAGTCGGAACAACACATGGTATTAGTCATAAACTTCAATCGACAGGGGTGGAGATAACTTCGGATATTCATTTTCTCCGGTTTGTTTTCCCTGTGGATATTGGATTCAGGTTTGGATACCGGCCCATTGACAAGCAATATTTTTCAAATCTTCTTTTTTCCGTAAATTTGTAGAATTAATTAAAAAGTGAACTTATGCGATTCCTCCTTAAAATATTAGTTTCGTCATTAGCCGTATTTTTCAGCGCTTATATTCTCAAAGGAGTCTATCTCGACGGATTTCCAACAGCAATACTGGTAGCTGTGTTGATCGGATTTATGAATGCTTTTCTGCGACCAATCCTTGTTATCCTTACTATTCCTGTGACATTAATAACCTTTGG
>JBBSBT010000699.1:0-1507 GCA_038250985.1 Bacteroidales bacterium | reverse complement strand
GCTCATTGAAAACAAACGTAAAACCGGCAACAAATGAAGATAAGGCTATTCCTTACTTTCGATCATGAGTTACCCTTGGGCAGCCTGAAAACCAGTTATCAAAAAGCCCTTTTCGATCCTACCGAAAAGCTTCTGGAGTCAGCAGCGAAAAACGATGTACCTATAACTTTATTCACCGATATTTTATGCGCTCTGCGTTACAGGCAATGGGACAAGCAGGGATTTTATGAGCCCTATGCAGAACAGTTGCAAAAAGCTTTGAAGCTGGGGCACGATGTCCAGCTCCATCTGCATCCTCACTGGCTGACCTCCGTTTATGAAGATGGCGTTGTTAAACCATCAAAAGATTACAGCCTGGCAAATTTTGAAAACAACAGTTCGCAAAACATTGGTGAAATTGTACGTAATGGAATAAGCGAGCTCGAAGAAATTTGTAAAAAAAGCAATGATCAGTATAAAGCATTGGCTTTCAGGGCAGGTGGTTATAATATTGAGCCGGGGTCAAAGGAAATATTCAGTCAGCTTTACAAAAACGGGATAAAGTATGACAGTTCCGTGGTTTTGAAATACTATTTTGTTTCCGCTTTATCGTTAGTTGATTTCAGGAAAATTCCGGCAATGCCTAACTGGTATATTGGCGAGGATGGGAATTTCAGGCAACATGCTGAAACCGGCATACTGGAAATTCCAGTAGCAGCCATTCCTAAAACACCTTTCGAAATACCGACCCGGTTCAAGTTAAAGCATTTTGCACACCGGGCACCCGAGAATCACGGTTCCATGCTTCATGAAGGAAAACCCGGAAGCCGCTTACAACAGATGCGGATGTTGTTCTCAGCGCGGATGCTGACATTCGAAAACCACACTTTATCGCCCGAATACCTGATGCGGATTCTTGATTACAATGTCCGTAAATTCAGAAACTTCGAAACTTTAAACCTGGCTGCATGTTCGCATCCGAAAACCATGGGTGATTACTCTTTTATACTTATGGAGCGGTTTATTGAAATGGCCCGGAAGAAATATCCTGGCATTGAATTTTTCACCTTCGATCGCCTGAATAAACAGAACTTAACCCACTGATATGTTCCTTAGCCGCCTTATATTTCAGCTGTTTCCGCCGGATGTATTTATACGGCTCAGGAAAATATACCGCAGTATGGTAAAAACATGGTATCCGCCACTTACTGAACAGGAATTCAGCACCATACTTTCAAAAGAACTGACAATATCAGAAGGTTCAGTTGTTTTTATTCACAGTTCCGTTGACAACCTGAATATTTCATTCAATACACTCAGGATACTCGAAATCCTGCTGGAAACCGTGGGCGAAAACGGCACGCTTGTTTTTCCCTGCTGGCATTTTACCTATCGGGCCGAGGATTACCTGAAGTCAGAAAAAGTGTTCGACGTGCGACGTTCTCCATCGGCACTGGGTATGTTGTCCGAAATGGCAAGGCGTTATCCGGGTGCGCACCGCAGTCTCCATCCAACCAACAGCATTGTG
>JBBSBT010000698.1:0-1518 GCA_038250985.1 Bacteroidales bacterium | reverse complement strand
ACAATAGTTCGTTAAACTTTTAAGCGGCCATAGTGCCATATAATATAAGTTCTTTGACATAGTTCTGATTTTTGGCAGAGTATGGGTAAATACCGAACACGTCAATAAATCGGTTTAGTAGTAAAACGTTGTGATTCATTGTTTTAATATCGGACATCGAGAACGCTCCTCTTTTTTCCTTTGGTATGCTCAGCCAATGGATTGCCTTGGCAATGTTAATAGAAGTCAGAGAAGCATTAAACTGGAAGTGTAATTTGTTTTCACTTCTGGCCTGAGAGTCATTGAGCCCGGTGTGTTGTTTCCCATCGCGGTAAAGAAACTCAATCTGGAAACGGCTCTGATAATAAAGCAACACATCAGAGGGATCCATTGATACATCGGTTGAGAAGTAAAGTTTGCAGGAGTCTTTCCCATTGGCTTTGGGATATGTAACATGTACCAGCATAATATTACGCCTGAGAGCTTTGGAATATACTAACGCGGCATACACCGTTGTCTCTAGATCTTCTGATATAAGTGAGAAGTATTCTTTATCAATACTGTCAATGATGATCTTTCCGAAGTACTTTCGGGGCCTGCCCCTTTTTCCTGTGGGTGGCTCTTTGCTGATATACCTAAGATCGGCATCATCCCTGAGTCTGCTGACCAAATGCATACCTGATGATATAATTTTATCTGAAAAAGTTTTTTTGGAAAACCATGCATCTGCAACCAGATACTTTGATATGGATGTTAATATCTCTTTTCGATCGGATATTACCCCGGCATACCAACCTGTGAGGGTTTGTTCATCGGCATTAAGTGTTTGTACAGCTTCAAGGTGAAAAGCAGTATGGTTGTCAATATCAATGGCAGCAAGACCTCCTATTTCAAGACCCCACTTGGCCTGATTGGCACAACCGGACCAATACCAGCCAACACCGGGTGTTTTCTTCCCGGATTTGCTGACATAACTCGGATCAAAGGCAATGGCATATCTGCCGCTTCCCTGGGATAGGGTAAGCTCCTTATTAAAAGTAAGGAAATCAAAAGGCTTTTCAAACTGCTGCCTGTATCGTTGTTCTTTGTATTTTCCGTACCTTGCAAGTTGTAAGAAGTTAATTCGCCCACGGATAGACATATACAGGATGAGTGTTTCTATCAGAAACGTCCTTCTCCACTTGTTAATATTTGGCAATTTGTCTATCATACTGGAAATGAGTGCTTTATAAGGTTTTTGTTCCCTGGTGATCATAACTTGATATAGATTTGATTAATCTATTAAGTTACTGATTATCAGGGACTTAACCAAATTATTTGACTACTTATTTCATTGAAAATCAGAATTTTATGTTAAAGTTTAACGAACTATTGAGGAAATGTAGAGCAATAAATTTATGAATTTTCAGCAGCAAAAAAAATAAATGTAAGATAAAATGTTCAGGCCGTACCTCTTTTACAGTGAATTGCAGAAATCCCTGATATCTGATTTTGTAAGTTGATTTATGTACCGGGAATTCTGCTTAATTAATGTAAATT
>JBBSBT010000697.1:0-1531 GCA_038250985.1 Bacteroidales bacterium | reverse complement strand
TACCCCAGGATTTTCAGCATCGATTTATGACTTTGCTCCTTGGCAAACAGCTTGGTGAAATATTCTCCGTCTTCGTCAATATCAATAAGGATATGCTTGGGCGCCGGGATCAGGCAATGCTGTATGCCTCCGTATCCGGCTAACGAATCCTGGTAAGCGCCGGTGTGAAACAAGCCGATGTATTGCGGTTCATCATCCATCAGTTTAGGCAGGAATATGGCATTGGTATGCGCTTCGGCATTATAGTAATCTTCGCTATCGCAGGTGAGGCCTCCGAGGAAAACTCTTTCATATTCCTCATTCCAGTGATTTATTGCCAATAAAATAAACTTCTGGTTTATCGCCCAGGTATCTGGCACAGTGGTAATAAATGAACTGTCAATCATATTCCACAACTCACGGTCGTTCTGGCGTTTCTGGTCGATGATGCTGTAGAGCACTGCACCGCTTTCGCCCACGGTAAATGATCCGAACTCTGTGAAGATATCGGGTTCAGGGGTTTCGTTGCGCTGGCAGATGCCTTTGATCTGGCTGATAATTTCTTCGGCCATGTATGCATAATCAAAATCAAAGTTGAGGGAGTTTTTAATCGGGAAGCCGCCGCCGATATTGAGCGAAGTTAGTTGCGGGCATACTGCTTTCAGATCGCAGTATACCTGCACGCACTTTGATAACTCGTTCCAGTAATAGGCAGAATCGCGAATCCCTGTGTTGATAAAAAAATGAAGCATTTTTAGTTCAAACTTCGGGTTGTTTTTAATCTCTTCTTCGTAATACGAAACTATATCGTTGTAACGTATACCTAGCCTGGAGGTATAAAAGTCGAATTTGGGTTCTTCTTCCGAAGCTATCCGAATGCCAATCTTGATTTTCCGGGTTATATTCCGGTCGTACTCATCGAGTTCAAACTTATTATCAAGGATCGGAATAACATTTTCAAATCCTTCTTCAATAAGGTTACAGATGTTCTCGATGTACTGAGGCCTTTTAAATCCGTTGCATACAATATATGTTTCTTTCTTTAACTTGCCCGACTCAAATAACGATTCAATAATTGGTATATCAAAAGCTGATGATGTCTCAATATGTATTTCATTTTTAAGCGCTTCTTCCATAACAAATGAAAAATGTGAGCTTTTTGTACAATAACAAAAATTATAGCTGCCTTTATAATCAGCCTTGGCGATAGCTACATTAAACAGTCTTTTGGCTTTCTGAACTTGCTTGCTGATCTTTGGCAGGAACGTAACACGCAAAGGTGTTCCGTACTGTTTTATAACCTCCATTAAAGGGATATTATTGAAAAACAATTCGCTATTCTCTACTCTGAATTCTTCGGTAGGGAAATCAAAAGTCTGTTCAATAAGATCCAGGTACTTGTTTTTCATAGTAATGCAGTTGTTATTGGTTCACAAGGCAAAGTTATAACATTTTGGTTGGATTGATCATTATTTTTCATCCGGCTCTGTTACATTGAAAAAAATAATTTGGTTTAACTCATTCGGATTTGATTAAAAATTGGATTGGACTG
>JBBSBT010000696.1:0-1535 GCA_038250985.1 Bacteroidales bacterium | reverse complement strand
TGGGTCGATGATTTCATTTGTAATAGTTGGGTTAGAAGTTTTTATTGTGGGATTCTCATTAAATCTATTAGTTGTTTTACCTTTTCAATGTCTTTAATTCCTGGTGCCATTTCGAATTTTGAGTTGATATCTATTCCAATAAGTTGTGTATGTTTGATTTTTTTAATCTCAGCAAAATTTACGAGGCTGATGCCTCCGCTTAAATAGAAGGGTTTATTTAGAGTATAGGCATCCAGCCATTGCCAGTCAAAGGTTTTGCCTGTTCCGCCAAAGTGGTCGCTTTGTGTGTCGAACAGGAAAAGATCGCAGGCATCCCGGTACAATGCTGCAGTTTCAAATGAGGCTTTGTCTTTAATCGAAATCGTTTTAATTACTTCCGTTTCAGGTCTGAAGTGATTGCAAAACGCCGGCGATTCATCTCCGTGAAGCTGAATGCTGTCAAGCCGGTACTGTTCAATAATCTGTTCAATTTCAGCAATTTCGGCATTTACAAAAACACCGGTTTTTTTGATGTGTGTCGGAATGCTATTAAGGCCATCTTCAATCAATTTCCCATACACATAGCGCTTCGATTTATGATAAAAAATAAATCCCAGCCGCGATATATCCATGGTAATTAATTCCATGATATCTTCTGAAGTGGTTAACCCGCATACTTTAAGCTGCATCGGTTTCCTTTTTAAGTTTATTGATTTGCAGGATAAACTCTGCACAGGCTTTTTCGGGCTCGGGGTGTTTCATAAAATAGCCGCCTATTAAAAACCCGTTATATCCCAGTTGCTGCAGTTCGATAACTGTTTTGGGATCTTCAATACCGCTTTCCGATATTTTTATAAAGCCGGATGGGATGAGTTTCGCCATGGTTCGGGAAGTAGCAATATCAATTTTCATGGTTTCGAGGTTGCGGTTGTTCACCCCTATCACATCTACTCCGGTATATACTTTTTCGAGTTCGTGTTCCGCATGAAGTTCCAGTAAAACCTCCATCCCCAGTTGGTGTGCCATATCGGTGAACTTTACAATTTCTTCCTTACCAAGTATGGCAGCAATCAGCAGTATAGCATCTGCGCCGATTGATTTGGCCTGGATAACCTGGTACCCGTCGATTACGAAATCTTTCCGCAGAACAGGGCAGAAATTGTATTTGCGTGCCATGGTAAGGTCGGCATTGCTGCCACCGAAAAACTTTTTATCCGTAAGCACCGATAGCGCACTGGCCCCGGCCTGCATATATCCTATCGAAAGTTTTTCCACTTTGATATGCGGATTGATAGGGCCCAGTGCCGGGGATTGTTTTTTTATCTCAGCAATAATGCCGCTTTTATCTTCACGCAGCAGGTATTTCTTTAGCGAAACGCATTCGCTTTTAAAATAGATCGACCGTTCGAGCAACTCAACGGGGAATAAGGATTTTTCCTCCTGTACCTGTTTTCTCTTTTCGAGAACAATTTTTTCGAGTGTATTCATAACTAACTCTGAATAATTCTGTTAAACAACCGATAAGCTCTCTGCGACTCAATGCTTTCGGAACAAAC
>JBBSBT010000695.1:0-1541 GCA_038250985.1 Bacteroidales bacterium | reverse complement strand
CCGGCTACCGATGAAAGATACCATCGATTCGTTTATTGGCGGGGCTAAAGATATGATTACGGCAGGGCTGATTATTGGTTTGTCGCGCGGATTACTTGTAATTGCATCGGATGGTAAAATTATCGATAGCATACTGTTTGCTGTTTCAAATTGGGGTAAAGATCTTCCTGCATATATCTCTATACAATTTATATTTCTCTTTCAATCCTGCTTTACTTTTTTTGTTCCTTCCGGCTCCGGACAGGCGGCATTAACTGTACCGATAGTTGCTCCCTTAAGTGATTTGCTGGGGATAGGCAGGCAAACGGCCATCCTTGCTTTTCAGTTAGGCGACGGCATTATGAGTATGATTGTTCCAACCAGCGGAGTCACCATGGGAGTGCTTGCCATCGCCAACATCCCTTACCAGACGTGGTTGAAATGGTTTGTAAAGCTTTTATTTATATTTCTTGTTACTGCAATGGTATTGCTGGTTATTTCGCTTTATTATTTCAAGGTGGTGTAAAAGGAAGTGCTTGCTAGATAATTAATTGCTCTCTCTTTGGGACGGAAGACCGGAGAGTGAATAGTGATAAGTGAATAACGAATAGTGAAAAATGAATAGTGAGAACTGATTTTAAGTCAGATATAAAAGGTGAAAATCTGGTTCGGAGAGTGCTTCCCCACGGGGAGATGTCCGGAGAACAGAGGGGTCAAAAATGAAAAAGTATCAACCATTTTAGTATGGCAAATGTAAAAAAAACATGAGATATCTATTTGAATTACAGTTGATAGAATTCTTGTTAGATGAAAATTAAAAATGAAAAATGCGAATCAGGGTCTGAAATCATATTTTATCTTTAGGGGGGTTAAACTCTTCCAAAGTTTTAAACTTTGAAAGAGTTCCTGGAATTTTGAACTTGTAATTTGAGGCTTGGTTCTGGAGTCCTGGAATTTGAAATCCTTCCGACCCCTTATCTTTTAACAACAAAACAAACCTTTTGTATCGTCCGAAACATTAACTTTGTTCTCCAAAAGTAAGCGGGAACAGTGTATGCTGGATGACAATGACGAAAGGCAACTTGTAAGCAGGCTGAGGGTTGGTGATAAAAAGGCATTTGAGGAAATTTTCCGGAAATACAGGGAGAAGATCTACTATTTTGCCATCAGGTATTACAATTCAACCGAAGATGCAGAAAACGTTGTGCAGGATGTCTTCATAAAATTATGGGATGAACGCGAAGGGGTGAAAGAGGAACTTTCGCTCAATAACTATATTTATACCATTGCCAAGAACCATCTTTTCAATATCCAGCGAAAAAAAATAAATGAAAAAGCCTACCGGAATTACATTATTGACCACCTGGTTCAAACGCCCAACCTCGAGAACGAACTGATTTATGCCGACATGAAAGCAGGCATGGATAAAATTATCGACGAGTTGCCTCCTCAGCGGAAAAAGGTTTTTATTATGAGTAATATCGAGGGCTTATCGAATAAAGAAGTGGCTTCAATCCTTGATCTTTCAGTCAGAACGGTTGAAGTGCATAAAAGCCTGGCAT
>JBBSBT010000694.1:0-1541 GCA_038250985.1 Bacteroidales bacterium | reverse complement strand
ACAATGAAAAATAATCCTTTAATTCAACTGGGAAAATTGGGGCAGGCGGTTTGGCTGGATTCAATAAGCCGCAACCTGATTAAAAGTGGTAACCTCCGCAAATTGATCGAAAATGATGGATTAAGCGGAATAACTTCAAATCCTTCAATTTTTTATAAGGCTATTTCCGGAAGTACTGATTATGATATTGATATCAGAACTCTGTCGATTGCCGGGAAAGATCCCAAATCTATTTATAAGGCTCTTTGTATAAAGGATTTACAAATGGCTGCTGATGAATTTCTTCCTATCTATAAAAGTACTGATGGGCAGGATGGTTATGTAAGCATGGAAGTAGATCCGAACCTGGCGTATAATACCAAAGCTACAATAGAGGAAGCCCGCAGGTTATGGGTTGCATTGAACAGACCAAACGTTTTAATTAAAGTTCCGGCAACAAAAGAAGGATTGACTGCTATTCAGCAACTTATAAGTGAGGGAATTAATATAAATGTTACCTTGCTCTTCGGATTACCACGTTATCGGAAGGTAGCCGAAGCTTATATTGCAGGTCTCCGGATGCTTGCCGAAAAAGGAAAACATTTAAATCATGTATTTTCTGTAGCCAGTTTCTTTGTAAGCCGCATTGCATCAGCTGTGGATCCGATTGAGGAGCAATACCTGGCTTCTCATGGTGAACAGGCTCATTTCGGTACCTATATTAAAGGACATGTTGCAATTTCGAGTGCACAGCTTGCATATAAAATGTATAAGGAAATATTTGAAAGCGAACAGTTCAGGGAATTAGCCGGTAAAGGCGCGCAGCCTCAAAAACTTTTATGGGCAAGTACCGGTACAAAAAACCCGGAATACAGCGATATTAAATACATCGAAGCACTTATTGGCGAGAACACAATAAATACAATCCCCCCTGATACTTTGAATGCTTATCGTGATCACGGGAAACCGAAAACCAGGATAGAAACTGATATAAATCAGGCTGAATGGATAATGGATGAATTGCCTGAATTGGGAATCGACATCGATACCATTACCCGGCAACTTGAAGAAGAAGGGGTTGATAAATTCATCAAACAATACGATTTGATTATTGCTTCTATAGAAAAGGTACTGGAAGATAAGTAATTAAATCTATTTTTAAATGTCGGGCAATGAGCGGGAAGGTAAATTTGAGAAAGGCTCAAACCACTGGAATTTTCACTTGATGTAAAGAATTACAAAATGAAAATAAAAAGGGTTTATGAAAAACCGGAAAAAGCGGATGGTTTTCGCATTTTGGTCGACAGGCTTTGGCCCCGGGGACTCACAAAAGAAAAAGCAAGTATTGATCTCTGGTTAAAAGAAATTGCTCCCAGTACGGAATTGCGAAAATGGTTCGGTCACGACCCTGCGAAATGGGAAGAATTTAAAATGCGTTATCTTCTCGAACTCAATGAAAATATAGAACCATTGAATAGATTAAGAGAACAGATGAAGAAAGGAGACGTAACATTAGTGTATGCCGCAAGAGATGAAACTCATAACGAAGCACTTGTTCTTTT
>JBBSBT010000693.1:0-1546 GCA_038250985.1 Bacteroidales bacterium | reverse complement strand
GAAAGGAAGTTTCACTCCTTTTATTTCCTGGTACTTTTCATGCCCTTTCCCGGCAATCAGTATCACATCATTGTCACGTGCCATAGCACATGCAATCCTGATTGCATCATGCCTGTCGGTTATATTCTGAACGTTGCGGGCAAACTCTTTTTCAACCCCGGTAAGCATTTCGGAAATTATCTCCTCCGGGACCTCCGAGCGCGGATTGTCCGAAGTAAGTATCACCCTGTCGCTCAAGCGGGCGGCAATGCGTGCCATCACAGGACGCTTCGTTTTGTCCCTGTCGCCCCCGCAGCCTACAACCGTAATCAGCATTTCATTGCCGGTACGAAGCTGGTTTATGGTTTCGAGCACATTCTGTAATGCATCCGGAGTATGCGCGTAATCAACTATTCCAATAATTCCCTGCGGCGATTTTATATAATCGAAACGTCCTTCAACACTTTCGAGATTGCTTAGAATGGTCAGCACTTCCAACGGGTTCTGCCCGAGTAAAACGCTGGCTGCATATACTGCCAGCAGGTTGTATCCATTGAACTTGCCAACCAGGCGACACCATATCTCGTTGCCATCCAGGTCAAGATGCAATCCATCAAGTGGTGCTTCAATGATCTTTCCTTTAAAGTCAGCCATTTTTTGAAAACTGTAAGTATGTCTTGCTGCTTTAGTGTTTTGCAGCATCACAAGGCCATTGCGGTCATCAATATTGGTGAGTGCAAAAGCGGTGGAGGGCAATTCGTCGAAAAACCGTTTCTTGGCTTTCAGGTATTCATCAAAGGTTTTATGGAAATCGAGATGGTCGTGTGTGATATTTGAGAAAATCCCGCCTGTAAAAGTCAGGCCAGCAATCCTGTTTTGAACTATGGCATGCGAGCTGACTTCAATAAAACAATAGCTGCATCCTTTTTCGGACATATAGCTCAGCAGTTGGTTGAGATGTATAGCATCCGGTGTAGTATGTGTAGCCGGAATTATTTCATCATCAACCCGGTTCAATATGGTCGAAAGCATTCCGGTATGATAACCGAGTTCCCTGAAAAGGTTAAAAAGAAGAGTTACCGTAGTAGTTTTACCATTGGTACCGGTTATACCAATAAGTTTAAGCCTTTGCGATGGGTTGCCGAACCAGTTGGAGGCAATCACACCGGAAACATAACTGCTGTTTTCAACTAAAATATAAGTAGCTTCCTGACTGATATTTTCAGGAAGGTTTTCGCAAACAATGGCCACGGCCCCGTTTTTAATTACCTGTGATATAAAGCTGTGACCGTCAACCTGTGTCCCCTTAACTGCAAAAAACATGCTTCCGGCCCTGACTTCACGCGAATCATAGGTTATACCACTGATATTGCAATCAGCAGCACCTAATATTTGCTTGACGTTTACGTTACGGATTAAATCGGATAGGGCTTTCATGTATGCTGTTGTTTGTTTCTTGTTTTTTTTTAATTATTAAATCCCAGGCTGAGTAATATTGGTTTGCCGGGTATTATTTTACTTCCTGCAGGCAGCGATTGTTTGTTTACGAGCCCGACACCGTTGAGCT
>JBBSBT010000692.1:0-1552 GCA_038250985.1 Bacteroidales bacterium | reverse complement strand
TATGGCTATGCAATCGTCGCCCGTATTAAAAACGCAGTTTCTTATCAATACATTCTTGCAGCTTTCGGGGTCGCAGCCATCGTTGTTAGGTCCGAGACTTGATATCTTTACATTTTGAACCGTAATATTTTCGGATAATACCGGGTTGATTTCCCACATCGGCGACCGGACAATGCTGATGCCATCAATCAGTATGTTTTTGCATTTTATAAATTGAATAAAACTGGAACGCATGTAGTGATTCTCTCCAAATACCCTTTCGGAAACAGGCACACCCTCCTCGCCCATTTTATTCAGTTTTATAACACTCTCCTTCTGGTTTTTCTCATTCGGATATTTGGTACCTTTCCATTTCCACCAGTTTGTATCATCGGCCTGGCCATCAAGAGTCCCTTTCCCGGTAACGGCTATATTTTCCTGACCGTATGCATAAATAAGCGGGGAATAATTATAACACTCAATACTTTCGAAGCGGGTAAAAACCACAGGTAAATATTTATCAGGATCCGTATAGAATTTTATAGTTGCCTTTGGAGATAAGTGAAGATTGACATTGCTTTTGAGATGGATAGGGCCTGTTAAGTATACACCTTTTGGTACTAAAACCTTTCCTCCACCGGCCTCGTTACAGGCTTCGATTGCATTTTTAAATGCCTGAGTACAATCCGTAATTCCATCACCCTTAGCTCCGTAATTAATAATATTGAAATTTTTATGCGGGAATTTTGGTGCTTTTATTTCAGCTAAAATATTTTGCAACCGGCCCCATCCGGCTTCTGATTGCGAAGGTACTTGCTGGGCATGACCTGTTATAAAAACAAACAGAGAAAAGAAAAGCAGAGCGCTGAGTTTGTGTATTCCTGAATAAGTCATTTATGATAGGTGTTATTGTCGTATTTCACTTTCGGATGTTCAATTGAAACCCCTGCTTGCCCATAACGATTGCCTAAAGTAAATCAGACAATAATTTTCTGTTTATCTGCTATTTACTGATTTCGGGGAACTCAGTTACATTTTTTTGAATTCGTGTGTTTTCTTTAGAAATCGAACCCGATTTAACATGGATGTTTTTGCTGTTCTTTCCTTCAACCTCTAATACACACTTCATATCTTTATTGGAAGAAAATTCTGTTATATCGATATTCTTTGAATTCTTTAAGATTAAAGCAGGGCCCTCCGTATTCAGAATTCTGATATTTTCAAGTTTTACCCTGTCCGATTCCCTGATATCTGCTCCAAGCTGAGAGGTGATAATCACATTTTTTAATGCAATATCCTGGATATTCATTTCGGGTAACCCATTGAAAAATATAGCACGCCGCGCTCCATTGCAGGTAATATTTGTAAAGCTGATCTTTTTGAAAACAGGCGTCTCTACCGAAACAGGATGAAAACTGTTATCCGTGGTTGAGTCTCCATCTTCGAGAAGTTCAACTGCAGATTTTCCATTATAGAATATATCGAAAAGGATTGCTTCGGTAGGGATGTCGATCATTTTAATATTATCAACAAATATGTTTTCAACAACGCCGCCTCTACCCCGGTTACTTTT
>JBBSBT010000691.1:0-1555 GCA_038250985.1 Bacteroidales bacterium | reverse complement strand
GGTATTACTGGCCGGGTGCCCTTTTTCCAGTTCTGTCCCTATTGATGAAGGAACCGTTAAAATTGCGGATGAATTTGCCGGGCAGTGGGTTAGCATTACGGATACGTCTTCAGCGAATCCGACTTATTTTGATATCACCAAAGATGATACATACCACGCCACAGCTAAAAAAATGGAATTTTCCTCATCGGACAGCACATACTCCGAAACAGTATACCATCTCACTTTTTCGGATGTTAACGGTGAAACATTTATGAATGCAATTGAAAATGACGGTGCCAGTTATAACTTGTACAAATTTGTATTTGATCCCACAAGCAGGGAAGTGAAAACCTCTGAGATTACCGATTACATCAAGGAAACGTTCAATTCGTCAAAAGAATTGAAAAATTTTATAGCCAAAAATAAATCCAACAGCTATTTCTATACCAACACCAGCGAAACTTACGTTCGCAAATAGATACTATGGTGCTGTTAATATAAATTATGTATTTCTGTTTTCCTGGTGCTTGGTGCAAAGTGCAAAGCACCATGCACTAAGCACCATGCACTATGCACTAAGCACTTTCTTTTTTTGTATTCAAGAAGCCCAACATTCAGGAAATCAACCTTTCGCAACTTTTTACAAGTTCCTGGTCACTTCTGAAAACAGCCGTATTAGTTGAACTTCAGCTTTCCCGGCTGTTACCAGTATATCGGCGAGGTTTGCAGGAACCAGGTTGTCAGGATCGCACAAATCGGTTACAACGGATACCGCGGCACACGGCAATCCCATATGATTTGCCACAATTACCTCGGGAACAGTCGACATGCCTATTACATCGGCTCCAATCATTCCAAGATAGCGGTACTCGGCTCGTGTCTCCAGGTTTGGTCCGGCAACCACGGCATATACACCTTTATGCAAGGTTATGTTCAGCTTTTTGGCAGCAGTTTCCATTTTATCATTGATAAGGGGCGAATACGGGCAACTCATATCCGGGAAACGGGGGCCTAGTTCATCCATATTTGCACCGGTGAGCGGATTGGCCGGTAAAAGGTTAATATGATCGTCGAGCAGCATTAAATCCCCTTTATGATAGGTTTTATTGATAGCGCCGGCAGCGTTTGACAGAAGCAGCCATTTAACGCCCAGTAGTTTCATTACTCTGATGGGTAAGGTAACCTGTTGCAGCGAATAACCTTCATAAATATGAAACCGGCCTTGCATGGCAATCACTTTATGCCCGCAGAAGTTGCCATAAATCAGCTTTCCGTGATGCGACTCAACAGTCGAAACCGGGAAATGGGGAATATCTGCATAATCAATGGCGACTTCAATATCAATTTCGGAAACCAGTTTTCCTAATCCTGTTCCTAAAACAATTCCGATTTCAGGAGACGTTATACCTTTATTCCGCAAAAATGCGGCTATTTCTTTAATTGTTTCAAACATATACGGATTGTCAGAGTAATTTTTCAGGAGCAAAGTTACCCAAATAGCTTTGTCATGAAATTATTTTTTCATTTTACTATTATATTATCCAGGGTATTACTAAGCTCTCCAATCCATATG
>JBBSBT010000690.1:0-1556 GCA_038250985.1 Bacteroidales bacterium | reverse complement strand
TTATGGATTAACCCAAAGTCAACAACCTGAGACCGGAACTATAAGGGAAACTTTTTTTGCCAATCAGCTTAGTGAAAACCATTTAATTACTATTCCGGCCAAGGGCGATTTCCTGATCGATAACAAATATGTATTTGAGGTAGGTGGTAGAAATAAAAAATCGTCGCAAATAAGTGGTGAGGAGAATTCATTTTTGGTTCAGGATGACATTGAAATTGGTTATAAAAATTTTATTCCGCTTTGGCTTTTTGGATTTTTATATTGACACGAAAAAAGTGATTGACTTTGGACCTGTTTTACATTCTGTACTTTACAGGCTTCTATTCCTTGTTCAGCGAAAGAGCACGGTTTGTAACGGCAACAGAAAGTTGCTCTATTGTTTTGGGACAATTGAATGACGAAAGTGTTGTTTTATTCAATCCACTGATGATACCCTCCAAATGCTAGTTATTTCCTGAATGTTTCCTATAATCCGGGTCCATATCAGGAGTACGTAATCCGGCAACTTCATCGGCCATTAATATAAAAACATTCCAGCATAATCCACGGGTCGATGGCCACCAGCTGTCGGTTGTGGTCCATTTAGTTGGTATAAATTCCTTGCTGAACGGCCATTTCGGGTTGAGGTAAATTTCGGCCCACACGCGGTTTTCCATCAGGGCATTTGCTTTTGTCCACCCATGTTTTAAACCCACCACGTAAGCGGTATACTCAGCCCTAAACCAGCTGCCGCCGTTGTAATAATACCCGTCGCTTTTGCCGTTACTGTAGTTTTCCTCACCAAATTTCTCAAATGGCTGGTAATCACCAGTCAGGTATGAATAACCCGGAGCCTCTTTTGTAAGCCGTATCAGGATGGGTGCAGTAGTGCCGTATTCGGGGTGAGGTGAACCGGGGACTTTGTTCAGAACCGGGACCTGGTCCAGGTGGTTTTTCACCATTTCGTCCGTTAAGATGGGCTTGTTGAAAAGCCAGAGCGAAAAGAATTCCGGTTCCAGGTCATTCAGGTTAATGATATCGGGGTAGTTCCTGTCAAAAATCAGATGTTTCCTATCAGGATCATAAAAATGCCTGTATTCTTCTTCTGCCTTTTGAATATAAGTTTCGGAAATATCAAACCCCAATTCTTTGATGGTTCGTAATGCAATAGCAAGCATGCCCTGGTTAACGCAAAGCCGGTCTGTTTTTGGCTCAAAATCGATAATATCAATCTGGCTCAGCGAGAAATGTGATTTACATTTACCATCGCGGTCGGCATCAAATTCATTCAATACATAATCCACAGCTTTTTTAATTTTTTCCTGTGGCAATTCAACACCAAAACGACGCTTATTCAGCATGGCCCATATCAGCCACTCGATAGTGGCCTCGTTATCCTTGGCCTCGACCGAACCCATATACGGCGTAATAATAGTGCCGATGCCACCTTTGGTAGTTTGTGTTTTGCCCCATTGTTCCCAGATGGAAAGATTCAGCTCTTTATTGTAAGATGATACGGTTGAAAAAAATGAATCCCTGTTATACATATCCGGTGCGTAATTCATATTCGGCACGTT
>JBBSBT010000689.1:0-1558 GCA_038250985.1 Bacteroidales bacterium | reverse complement strand
CACAAAATTTCCTGCTTTGCTTCCAAGTTTTCGGGTATCCGGATTGTACTCCCGCGTAAAGACCTGAACCTTCACTCCAGGGATTGGCTGTCCTGTTTTGCGCTGCAAAACCACTATCTCGTTGTTGCCGTTTTCATCCTTCCGGTTAAGGTAGCTCAGGTTGGTTTCATAAAAGTGTGTGGATGTTACAATTGCTGATGAGTCGGGAAAATCCACATCACTGCTTGCCAGCAAAACATAATATCCTACAGGCATGGCAGGCAGTTTTATTTCGGCTGAATGCTCCCTGTAATCGCCATCATCAGGGAGCGGTTGCTCCCATGTTCTTGCAGGTTTTAGGGCAAGGTATTTTGCAAGGATATTTTCCTGCTCATTCATCATATTCAGATCGTTTTCAGCATTTGTTTTCAACAGGCGGAAATATACTTTCGGAGCATTTTTATAACTCACCAGTGCCAGCGATGGTTTTCCGGGAACGGAAGCATAATTTGTTGTAATCGATAAAGAAGTTTGTTTAATGCTTTCGATCAGCGATCGGCAGTTGTTCGCTCCAAAGCTATCCGGGAAACGACTGATGGCTGCTTCGCAGATTTCGACGGCTTGTTTCCTGTCCCATTTCTTAGCTTCAGAAACGACCTGAGTTGTTTGTTCATCATCATCCAGGTAAGGAACAGTTTCATCATCATTGCCATTCAGCTGAACTGCAATTTCGTAGCTGATTTCAGTTGATGACGGATAATTTATAAAACGGCTTTCCAGTTTGTACAAAGACTCAAGATAAAGGCTGTCCTTTTCCGGAAGCACACTTTTTTCATGAACAAATGAAAGTCGTTCCAATTCTGCATCTATAAGTGCTGCCGGATCTTTATCTTTTAAATGAAATGCGACAACTTCCTGGTAAAGTTTTATGGCCTGGTATTCAAATGAAAGAACATCGGGTGAAGTAATATTCATAGAAGTAAATTCAGCGGAAGGCGCAAAAAACTCAGCCTTATCCATTAAAAAGGTAGTTGCCGGTTTTGTTAGTCCGGCTTCTGTTGACGAATAAAAATCTATAGCCCTGTGTGCCAGGAAATCAAATAATGTAGGCCTGAATTTCTCCGAATCTTTTTGCTTTTCCAGAATCTGATCATAAGCCGAAATCGCTGTATTCCTGAGTAAATCTTTGTCCGAAAGCGACTGCGAATAGTTTTCCATACAAGCGGTAACCAGTTTTTTCAGGTCCCAGGTCTTGATATCATCTGCATCATAACCGGACGTTTCGCTACGGCCAAGAATCTGCCAGCGGTTACTCTGGTAATAGCGCCAGTATAATTCAGCCAATACGGAATAAAGGATTTGTTTCACCGGTGCTTGTGCCGATTGAATATCGAGTTGTGTGCGATCAATACTTTTTACAAAATAATCTTCCTGGAATTCTGATTCCAGTTTCATCCGGTAAAGCGATGCTTTTAAAAACTGGTCGCCCAGGCTGGTGGTTTTCGTTTGGTCATAAATCCGGTTTACCAGGTCGAGCGCTGTCTGCGACTGGCCTATACCTGCAAGTGAATCAACTTGT
>JBBSBT010000688.1:0-1558 GCA_038250985.1 Bacteroidales bacterium | reverse complement strand
GTTGTGCTGGTGATCTTTTCCATATTACCTACCTTGATGTATTACATTACCGTTTACAAACTCGGGATGCCTCCCGGCAACCTCGACCAGGGCGGAACATGGGGTTCGTACATCGGTTTGCTGTTCCTCGGCGCCGGTTTTGCTGCCATAGGAATTTTTGCATCGGCCATTTCAGGCAACCAGATCGTATCCTTCCTTATTGCCGTTTTCCTTTGTGGATTTATGTACATTGGTTTCGATTTTATCTATAACCTTTCTATATTTGGCTCATTTGGCTTGCTGGTGAGCCAGCTCGGGATAAATGAACACTACGCCGGAATGAGCCGTGGGGTGATCGATACACGGGATATATTGTATTTTCTGAGCCTGGTAGCAATTTTCCTTTTGCTTACGCGCTTCATCCTCGAACGTAGAAAATGGTAATCCCCTGAAAAAGACGAGATATGACAGCGAACAGAAAAAATATCAGGCGTAATAGTTACAGGCAGCTTGCAATAGCGTTGGCAATAATTGCAGTAATTAATATCATTGGCTCGTTTGCCTTCTATCGTCTGGATCTTACCAGCGAGAAACGCTACACTTTAGCACCATCCACAAGGAAAATGCTCAAAGAGCTTAAAGGCGTGGTTTATTTTAAAGTATACCTCGAAGGTGATTTCCCTGCCGGTTTCAGGCGCCTGAGCAACGAAACACGCGAAATGCTGAACCAGTTCAGGGCTTATTCCAATAAGGTTCAATATGAATTTATCGATCCTACGGCCGGAAAGGATAAAAACGAACTTGAAGCCATGTATATGCAATTGGCAAAAAGTGGGTTGAATGGTACGGATCTGCAGGTTAGGGAAGAGTCAGGTACTTCGCGTAAAATCATATTTCCGGGAGCCGTGGTTTCGTATCTTGGAAGAGAAATGCCGTTGGAACTTCTGCTTACACAAGTCGGGAAACCGCCCGATGAAGTGTTGAATAATTCAGTGCAGGCACTCGAGTTTGGATTAACCAATGTGATCAGGAAACTGAGCGTTACCCGGAAGCCCAAAATAGCATTTATCGAAGGACAGGCTGAATTGGCTCCAGTTTACACGGCAAGTGCGGAGACTGCCCTGAGCGAATATTACGATGTTGAGCATGTAAGGTTGGACGGACAATTTTCGGAAGCAAATCTGAATGCGCTGACCGAAAAAGATTCAACAAGACCGGGAATAAAAAACAAATACAAAGCCATTGTTATTGCAAAACCCGATTCAGCTTTTGGCAAAAATGAAGCCGATAAGTTTATAATTGATCAGTTTGTGATGCGCGGAGGTAAGGTGCTTTGGCTGGTCGACCCGGTATATGCCGAAATGGACAGCCTGAAGACAAAGGAGAATTCAGTTGCCATCGCCAACGATCTGAATCTCGATGATATGCTTTTCAATTATGGGGTGCGGCTAAATCCTAATCTTGTAGTGGATATAAATTCACTACCGATACCGGTTGTTATTGATGAGAAAGGAAACCAGAAGCTTATTCCATGGGTGTTTTTCCCGGTATTAGTGCCGACTTCCGCCAACCCGATTGT
>JBBSBT010000687.1:0-1562 GCA_038250985.1 Bacteroidales bacterium | reverse complement strand
GGAAAATAAAAAGCCCGGAATACATATGGATTCCGGGCTTTGCTCGATAAAGGCTGTTGGTCAGCCGGGGAATTTATTTGTTTTCATCCTCCCGGATAATAATTATCTTTTTCTCTTTGTTTACCGGTGCTGACTTATCCACATCTTCGTTAATAATCACTTTTTCGCCCGGATTACGTCTTACGATGACCCTCTCCTCCTTACTTGGAGCCATACCTTGTTCGCCGTTTTTATAGATCATGATTCTTTTTTCATGCTCGCCGCCCTGCCTGCGTTCCATGTGTGTTTCATCACTGTCGCCGAAAGTAATGATCACCTTTTTACCATGTCGTTTCTTCTTTACCACCATTTGTTTCATGTCTCCGAATGGGGTGAAATCATCTAATCCCTGTGCCCTCAACATATCTTCGAGCATATCCTCAAACCGGGGCCCCTGCACGGGTGGAAAATCTTCAGGCACTCTGAAGTTATAAAATAATTCTTTTCCTTCGCGGGGATGACGAAACTGCCGGTTATTGTCATCCTTGAAAACAAACACATGATCATCGTCGATATTAATGCTATCAGGCAGATCTTCCTCCGAATCGTTCCAGTTGAATTCCTGCTTTCCCGGGTGGCGGATAATTATGCCGCTATTTATATCCTTAGCATCTTCCAGGATATCATTCAGAACTCTCTTTTTTGCCAGGAAAGCATCTGCATCAAAGTCCCTGTCATTGACTATGGTTTTATCAATAACTACTGTGTTTTCATTTACTGCTTTGATAACATGTATGGTGAAGGTTTTTTTGCTTTAGCCTGGTCACCTGATTTTTGCCGGACAAAACAGTTACCTGAAAAAAAAATAAATCCAGCAACGGCATATGAAAGAAGGAATAAAGCAGCTCTAATGTTCATGATTATAGTTTTCAATAATTGGGCTTCTGATATTATCATGTCAAAAACAGATAGCAATCTTCTGATTAATTCTCACCAGTAGTTAATCAATGTTAAGATTTTTGAATTAATAAGTTATTGCGCCGGAAGGATAAAATACCTTTAATCAGCCGGTAATATAGTCATGCTTTTTTCAATACTTTTACGGTTCATTGCATTGAGATGATACAGACAGCGGGCGCCTTACATTTATTCGAATTTGAAAACCTGGGTAGAGTTTCAAACCTGGTTCATTTTATAACTAACCGTGCAGGCGGCATCAGTCATCCACCATACCATTGCCTGAACCTGGGACTTCGTACCGCCGATAACCCGGAACATGTTGCGGCAAACCGTGCCAGCCTGGCCAGGGAAACCGGAATTCCAATGGATAAATTTCTGTATGCCAGCCAGGTACACAGCAGCGATGTGAAGGTGATTGACCAGGAATCTGTTGACAATGGAATTCTATTTAAAACCCCGCAAACGGATGCCACCATCACGGACTTGCCCGGCATTTGCCTAATGGTTATGGTAGCCGATTGTGTACCGTTGATTTTATTTGACCCTGTGCGGAAAGTAAGCGCGGTAATCCATGCAGGCTGGCGTGGTACGGTTAAGCACATAACTTCTAATACTATTGGCGT
>JBBSBT010000686.1:0-1565 GCA_038250985.1 Bacteroidales bacterium | reverse complement strand
TTTTGTCCCGGTACCGACTCAAGTGCAGGGTATTCCCAATCTAGGTCGAGGCCGTCGGCCTTATATTCTTCTAATAGTTTCAGCACGGATTGAGCAAATTCCTGCCTGCCTTTTTCCACATCAAAAACGCTGCTGCAGGTTTTGCATCCGCCCCAGCCTCCAAGGGATAGTAATACTTTTAGCCCGGGATTAGTTTTCTTAAGTGCCACAAGCCTGGTAATGGCCAGGCTGTCGCTTACGTTACCGATAACAAGCTTGTTCTCATCCAGGTGCAGGAAACTGTAAATAATATGGGTGAGTTGCCCTGTTTTATATTCTGCCAGATCACTGCCATCGCCCATATAATATGCAATAATGGCCATAGGTTTTTCGGCTTTCTGGCTGAATGCGGGTTGAACTGCAAACAAAGCAAAGAATGTGAATGCAATATAAAGTGGTTTAAAACCTGTATGCTTATACATGAAATTGAATTAAAATTTAGGATTTAATACTGATGATTTAGGTTTTGGTTGAAACAGGAAGATTAATTACTGTTGTGCGAATTAAGGTGTATGTTGTTGATCAATAACTTTAGGCCTCTGCTTTTCTATCATCTCCCATAATGAAGGGGTTTCCCGGAACAATAGCTTTTGCCCATCAATCGTGATTTAGTTCCTGCTTAGTTTGTATTGGGCCATTATTAATCCGGATGATCATATAACGTAAGGTATTCAAAAGTATTGGTTGTCCAGTTCATGAATTTAAGAAAATCTTCCCATTTCAGGATAATGGAAGCGGTATTGATACAGGGATGAAAACTGATGGTTTTGCATTGAAGCAGGTTATGATCGAGGAAAACATGAACATGGTGTTCCTTGTCGTTGATCAAACCGAAGGGCGTGACCGAACCCGGCGTAACGCCCATGTATTTCATCATGCGCTGATCTGAGGCAAAGGAGAGTTTGCCTTGCTTCAGCTGCTTCTCCAGTTCATGTATCCCCATTTGCTGAGTATGTTTCAGTATCACGAGGTAATGCTTGTTGCCTTTGTGATTCCTGAAAAACAGGTTCTTACAATGCGTAGCATCAAGGTCCTTCCAGTATTTCATCGCTTCTTCGATGGTTGGGGCGGGAGGATGCTCGTGGTATTCGAATGGAATACCGAGGTCGGAAAGGAGTTTGTATAGGTTGGGATCGCCGTTCATTTTTCAGGGGGTAGGGGTTGGGTTGTAGCTGTTAGGGGACAGGGTTTCAGAGTTACAATGTTACAGTCCCGATAGCTATCGGGATACAGAGTTACAATGTTACAGTCCTGATCTATCGGGACTTCAAACTTTTCAATCACTCAAATCAATCAAACACCTTTCAAAGCCTTTCTGTGGTGTGCCGTAGGTTATTAATATTGAATATATTTGGTTAAAAGTAATCTGAAAGACCTGTGTTTTGTTTCAAAAGTACAAAATCCATTTGGATTTGGAATTTGTGATAAGTGAATTTCATAATTACAATTTCTGAAAATTGATTTTCAGGATAATGCATATTATAATTCGATAAATGGCTTAGCAGTTTTAGAATCAAAATAATACG
>JBBSBT010000685.1:0-1565 GCA_038250985.1 Bacteroidales bacterium | reverse complement strand
TGGATATTGACAAACCGGGTTCACGCCTGGATTATGCTTTTGTAAATTGTACCAATTGTGGGCCACGCTTTACCATCATTCAGGATCTTCCATACGACAGGGCTAAAACGACCATGAAATCATTTGACATGTGCCCCGAATGCCGCAGCGAATACGAAAATGTGCTGGATCGCAGGTTTCATGCACAGCCAACAGCTTGTAGTATATGTGGTCCTGAATATGAGCTTTTCATTGGAGGCAACAGTATCAGTAACCAAATTGATTTAATAATCAAACAGGTTTCTGAAAGCATTGAAAATGGAGGAGTTATACTTATCAAAGGACTTGGTGGTATGCATTTGGCTTGTGATGCTTTCAACGAAACAGCCGTAAATAAACTCCGCGATCTGAAAAACAGGGAAGGAAAACCATTTGCCGTCATGTTCCGCGATCTGGAAAGTCTTAAGTTTTATGCTGAAGTGAACTCACCTGAGGAACAATCACTTGTTTCGTGGCGCAGACCGATAGTCTTGCTTGAAAAGATTGTTGGAAACGGCCGACCGGTGTTTGCAAAAAGTTTAAATGCCGGTTTGAATCTTCTAGGATTGATGCTTCCTTATATGCCATTTCATTATCTGCTGTTTCGCAAACTAAAAACTTCTGCAATTGTACTTACCAGCGGGAATTTCAGCAGCGAACCCATTCTTATTGATAACGGACTTGCTCTTGAACAGTTTTCTCCTTTGGTCGATGCCGTTGTTCTTCATAACCGTGATATTTACAACCGCACGGATGATTCGGTTGTGAGAATAATTAACGATAAAGAAAGAATATTCCGCCGTTCACGCGGTTATGTACCAACACCTGTCCGGACAGCCTTGAATACAGAGGGAATTATTGCATTTGGTGCGGAATTGACTAATTGTTTTTGTGTCGGTAAAGGGCAAAAGGCATTTATAAGCCAGCACATTGGTGATTTACAGGGACTTGAAACTACTTTATTTTACGAACAAACTCTTACACAATTTATAAAATTGTTTCGTGTAAAACCTTCATTACTGGCAGTGGATATGCATCCGGAATATGTTTCCACAAAAACAGGTTTAAGCTTTGGAGATATTCCACTTGTAAAAGTTCAGCATCATCATGCCCATATTGCATCATGCATGGCCGAACATCATTTGGATGAAAAAGTAATTGGAGTCGCACTTGATGGAACTGGTTATGGAACAGATGGTAATACCTGGGGGAGCGAATTTCTGCTTTGTGATCTGAATGATTTTACCAGGATCACTCATTTTGATTATATCCCTTTGCCTGGTGGCGATATGGCTGCAGAAGAACCCTGGCGAATGGCCGTTTCTTTTCTATACAAAATATATGGCGCTGATTTTCTTTTACTTGATTTACCGTTTTTAAAACAAATTGATCCTGAGAAAATAAGGTTGATCATTCATATGATCGATAAAAATATAAATTGTCCGTTGACTTCCGGTGCAGGTCGTTTATTTGATTGTGTAGCTTCTCTGTTGGATATGGTTCAGGTTGCAACTTTCCAGGCTGAAGGGCCGATGCGCCTGGAATCG
>JBBSBT010000684.1:0-1569 GCA_038250985.1 Bacteroidales bacterium | reverse complement strand
TCAGCGGCAGGTAATTCCAATGGGCGATAAAATGTACCGGATTGCATTCCGGCTGCTTGGAAATTCGGAAACAGCCAAAGACGCTTTGCAGGAGTTGTACCTGAAACTCTGGGAAATGCGCGGCGAACTCCACAAAATGACAAGTATTGACGCTTTTGCCTGCACCGTTCTTAAAAATAAATGCCTCGATAAACTTCGCCTTCAAAAGGACACAGTGGATGCTGACGTATTGAAAACACTGGGAAACAACCCCGAATCAGCCTTCGATTTAAGCGAAGGTGTAGGTGAGATCAGAAAACTGATGCAAAAGCTGCCCGACAAGCAGAGAGTGATCATGCAGATGCGCGATATCGACTGCTTTACATTTGACGAGATAGCATTGTTAGCTGATACATCGGTAAACAACGTAAGGGTTCAGTTGTGTTTGGCCCGAAAATGGATAAAGGAAGAATTAATAAAAATTTACAACTATGGAATACCGGGAAATTGAGGAAATCCTGAACAGGTACTTCGAAGGGGAATGCACCCTGGAAGAGGAGGCGCAGCTGAAACACTATTTCAGCAAACCCGCACTACCCGCGGAGCAAACTGAGATGAAGGTGTTATTCCAATATTTTACTGAAGCGAAACAGGATACTGCACCTCCTTTTGATGTTTCAGATAACCTGAATTCGCTTATTGAAAAGGAATGGAAAAAAGAAACCCGAAACCGGTTTGGCCGTGTACTCGCCTGGGCCGGAAGCGCAGCCGCTGTTATTGTTCTATCCTTAGGAATTTTTCAGTACACAAATAAACCTGAAGCTATCGTTAAACAAACTTACATTAAAGACACCTACCAGGATCCCAAACTGGCATACCTCGAAACCAAACGGGCATTATTACTGGTTTCAAGGACCATGAACCGGAATACATCCAACCTTAAATACCTTTCAAAATTTGACCAATCGCTCAGGCAGGTTAAAAAAGTAGGGGAGATTGATAAAGTAATTAACTCAGTAAAAAATTAAATACAATGAAAAAGATAGTTGTTGCCCTGGCACTCATTATGAGTGCGTTTCTCGTAAAGGGACAAAATTCGGCTGTAGATCAGCTGTTTGCGAAATATGCTGACAGGGATGGCTTCACCACGGTGTCCATATCCAAAGCCATGTTCAGCCTTTTTGCCAGTGAAAGAGAAAGTAAGGATGAATTCAATAAATCGGTGAAAGGACTGGAATCCATCCGTATCTTGGCACCTGACTCGGCTGTACAGGCTATGTATAAAGGGAAATTAAACTTTTATAATGAAATAAGCAAAAGCCTGCCTCTATCTCAGTATGAGGAACTTATGTCGGTAAAGGAAAAGGACCAGGTTTTTAAAATGCTGATCCGCAAGAATGGTTCTGCCATTACTGAATTTCTGATGATAGGCGGAGGCAAAGAGAACGTGCTTATCTGCATAACAGGCAATATCGACCTCAAATCGATATCGAAACTCTCAAAATCCATGGATATTCAGGGAATGGAAGATCTTGATAAAATAGAGAAAAAGTAGCGACGTGGGCTGATGCCTGCTGTCACTCCATTTCT
>JBBSBT010000683.1:0-1586 GCA_038250985.1 Bacteroidales bacterium | reverse complement strand
GAAACACCCTTTCTTTTTTATAATGCCTGAGAGATAGGCATATAATTCATCTGAATTATCAATTGCCAATGTTTTATGGCTGTTTTTTGTACGAAAAATGATGTGGTACAAAATCTGACGATAACTTGACATAATTTTATTGATTATTCAACCCCTTCGGGGCTGAGTTTTTTTTATTTTAGTTACCGTGGGTTACACCCACGGTTATTGATGTTTAGCCCTTTCAGGGCAAAAATCAACCTCAGCTTCCAACCATTATACTGAACAAAGTACTTCCCGGTTCTATTTTCCTGGTACTTGTAATTACTGAGATGCCCATTTACCATGCATTATTTATTCATTACCTTTTTCGCTTTTACTCTTCCTTCAGGTCTGACAAATAACACTCCACTTACAATTACAGAATCCCCAATCCGAAGACCATCAGTTATTTCCACAATATCGCTGTTGCGAATTCCTGTTTCCACATTCTGAAAAACGGCTTTGCCATCTTTTACCAATATCACCTGGTTCGAAAGGGCATCAGGAATAATTGAATTTGTCGGAACAACTATGCCTCTCATTTTTTCGTTTAGCAACACTTTAACAAATGCTCCCGGACTTAACGTTCCCTTATTCAGCCTGGCCCGAACTTTGATATTGCGTGTTGCAGTATTAATCTGGGGCTCAATTGCACTTATTGTTGCCGTTAAATCATTACCTGACTCATTGGTTTTAATATCAATCATTTTCCCGATTTTTACCAACTTCAAATAAGCCTCGGGTACAGAAAAGTCGATTTTAATCTTATCTGTTTCCTGTAAGGTGCCAATAACAGTTGCCGGCGAAACATATGCGCCTTCGCTTACAAGTCTAAGGCCCAGGCGTCCTGAAAAAGGTGCTTTTATTACAGTTTTGTCAATCTGGGCTTGTAGAACGTTAATATTGGCATTATATAAATTTACCTGGCTTAATGCAGCATCATACGAAGCCTGATCGACGCCGTTTACTGCCAGCAGTTTTTTGAGCCGTTGTTCTGTCTTTTCGGCCAGATCAAGCTGAACTTTCTGCTGCTGAAGTTGTGCCTGCAAATCAGCATCGTTAACCTTTGCAAGTACGGTTCCTTTTGCTACCCTGGCTCCGTCAGGAATATTCAGGAACGTGAGGCGACCGCCTACTTCAGGATGAAGATCCACCATTTCATCGGATAAAACTGTACCATTTACTTCGATATCAGAAGTGAAATCAGTATTAGCAGCTACAATTACATCCACTGCAACGGGTGGCTTTTCTTTTTCAATGGCTTTGTCGTTTGCCTTACTATTGCACGATAGTATGGCTGCCAGCAAAAATGGGATGGTCAGAATTTGTAAAAACCTCATCTGGATTCAGTATTTTTGGTTATGTTATATTTTAATTTATTGATGGTTTGTGTCAGCTCAATAATCTGTGGTTTTTCGAGCCCTTTAAGTATCATGTCATTTAATTCAGCAAATGAATTTTTAATTTCAGGTATTGCCAGCTTGCCTTTTTCTGTCAGATTCAGGCTATGCTTGCGCCTGTCGTCGGTTTTGCGTTTCCGTTGCACAAAGCCTTTTTCAGAAAGG
>JBBSBT010000682.1:0-1588 GCA_038250985.1 Bacteroidales bacterium | reverse complement strand
GGCAATGCAGGTATAATTCTGATTGTCAAACTTACAGAATAATTATTTATTGATAATCAGCGGATACAAAAACTGGTAACTATATACCAATTATTACACCTGTTTTGCAGGATCACTTCACTCAAAGATCAATCAGAACAGAAGGAAATCTCTATTTCAACACAAGTTTACCATTATCAGATCTACTCAGTTTCCAAAAAAAATGAAGCCATTTCCAAGTAATACATGTTGCCTATTTTTGAATAAGGGCGTTTGCACCCACCTCCTTACCAAATTCAACACGCTTTCGGGCCTTTGATAAATCAGTATTAATCAGTTGGATATTCCCTGTATTTTTACCTTCCAGTTTCATAAATAAATCAGTATTTATAGGGCATTCCAGGTTATGCATGACAAAGTCTTTGCTATTATTCAAAGTATAAACGATTCCTTTTACAGGCAAAATGTTTACGTTATAGAGACGGATATTCTGAGCATCGGTGGAAGAAAAGCCCTTTTCTGCTGAAATGGTAATGTTATCTAATTCAATATCCTGTATGGGCATTTCGGGTAACCCGGTGATTGCAACAGCCTGGCCGGCACCAATACAAATAACATTGCTGATGAAAAATTTTTGGAATCGTGGTGTTTTCTCATTTACAACCTGTGGGGTTTGCTCCTCATTACCGGAACTCTCATAATAGGTGTCAAACAGAATGGCCTCATTTACAATATCTTTCATATAAATATGATCGATAAAAATGTTTTCAACCTTGCCTCCCCGGTTTCGGCTGCTCTTAAACCGAAGCCCAATGTCGGTACCAATAAAATTACAGTTTCTTACCGAGATATTCTTCATCCCGCCATCGGTATTGCTGCCTATAACAAATCCGCCATGTCCCTGGTAAACAACGCAATTGGAAATAACCACATTTTGCAATACAGGCTCCTGTTTGTAATTACTGCTTTTGCTTGATTTCATGCAAATACCGTCATCGCCGGCATTTACGGTGCAATTATAAATAAGAATATTTTTGCCTCCATTGATATCGATTCCGTCTCCGTTCTGATACCACCACTCATTTAAAACGTGAATGTTGCGGATAACCATGTCTTCACAAAAAGTGGGATAAAGGACAAATTTGGGTGAATTCTGAAAAGTAGGTCCGTCCAGCAATACTTTTCGGCATTGATAGAACACGAGCATGTAGGGCCGCATAAAATCGCGGGCAGGCAAATAATCTTCCGCTGAAAGATTTTTACCCTGTGCTTTCAGTTTTGCCAAAATCTTTTCGCCTTCCATGGCTTCCTTCGAAGGCCAGTACATGGAATTGTCTTTTGAAATCACGCCACCTGAAGCAAGCAGTTTCTTCCATTGCGATTCTGTTGTCTTGGCTTTTTTAACCGGTCTCCACGTTTCTCCTGAGCCGTCAATAATTCCGTCGCCGGTTATTGCAATATTCTCCAGACTGAATCCATAAATTGGAGGAGCTACCATAAAGCTTTTATTAACCGGATTTTGAATGATAGGATAATCATTGTGATCTTTACTGAATATAATAAGAGCTCCTTTTTCGAGGTGTAAATTGATATTGCTTTTAAACCGGAT
>JBBSBT010000681.1:0-1602 GCA_038250985.1 Bacteroidales bacterium | reverse complement strand
CAATACCAGCGGGTCGTTCATAATGAGGGAAATAAAATTGCTCAACAAATGCTGGATGAAGTTTTCGAGCTGCGTGATGATCGTTGGCGCGGATTAGGTATGATACCAAAAAGCGGACTCGGAATTCGCGAAGAGCTTTCATCATTTGACGCCGAAAGGAAATTCCATCTTGAAATTCCTGAATCAACTGAACCAAAGGGTTGTATCTGCGGACAAATTCTGCGCGGATTAAAAACACCTGTTGATTGTGGCCTTTTCGGAAAAAAATGTACCCCAACTGATCCGGTCGGCGCCTGCATGGTTTCGGGCGAAGGGACTTGTGCCACCTATTATAAATACCGTACATGAAGAACCGCGAAGATAAAATAATGTTGGGTCACGGCAGCGGAGGCCGGATGATGCACACACTGATCGAGGATATCTTTATCAAACATTTCAGCAACAGTATTTTAAAAGAGCAAACTGACTCGGCAATCCTACAGGTTGGCTCATCTGAAATAGCTTTCACAACCGATTCGTTTGTAATTGATCCATTGTTTTTCCCGGGTGGAAATATCGGAAAACTGGCTGTTTGCGGAACCGTGAATGACCTGTCAGTATCAGGAGCCGAGCCACTTTACCTCAGTGTTTCGTTTATTATTGAAGAAGGTTTTCCACTCAGTGAACTGGAGATAATTGTGGAATCGCTTGCGGCAGAAGCTAAAAAAGCCGGGGTTCTTATTGTGACCGGTGATACCAAGGTGGTAAACAAGGGCAAGTGTGATAAGCTGTTTATCAATACTGCGGGAATTGGCCGAATGAAGAAAGAAAATATCCTGGTAAGTAAAGCTCTGGATATCAAACCGGGTGATGTTATAATTATTAACGGTACAATAGGCGATCATGGCATGGCAGTTATGAACGCCCGCGAATCTTTTAATTTTAAAACAAATGTTGAATCCGACTGCGCTTCACTAAACCATTTGATTCGTGAAGTACTTGATAAATCTATGGTGAAATTTATGCGTGATCCGACCAGGGGAGGAGTAGCCACCGTTTTGAACGAATTGGTTGCGAAAACCAAATTGGGAATTGAAATAGATGAATCATCCTTACCAATAAATCCCGGCGTTAAAGCGATGTGCGAACTGCTTGGTTTCGATCCCTTGCATATTGCCAACGAGGGAAAAGTGCTGATTGTGGCAGGCGAAAAAGAAGGATCTGAAATACTTGAGGTATTGAAAAAGAATGAATTGGGAAGTAAAAGTAAAATAATTGGTCGTGTTGTAATCGATCATCCGGGCAAAGTAGTATTGAAAAACGAGACTGGTGGCCGCCGAATCATTGATTCATTATCCGGTGACCAATTGCCGAGAATCTGTTAAACTGAGTTTTATGCACGAGTTTTCCCTTGCAATGGAAGTGATTAACCTGGCCCGCCGTGAAGCAGAAAAAAATCAGGCTGAAACCATCCAGGAAATAACAATTGAGGTCGGAGATTTGAGTGGAGTGGAAGCTGATGCATTTGAATCGGCATTGGGACTTCTGGTTCAGGATTCAATTCTTCAAAATGCTGATATAAATATTGTCAGAACTCCGGGAAAAGGGAAATGCATTTCTTGT
>JBBSBT010000680.1:0-1607 GCA_038250985.1 Bacteroidales bacterium | reverse complement strand
GGTTATAGTTCCACTGAAATTGCTGAAAGAAATTCTCCAATACAAAAACAAACCTATTACACTGGTTGGTACAACTACGGTACGAACCCTCGAAAGCGTTTACTGGCAAGGTGTAAAGTGGTTGAAACAAAAACCTGACTTGCCAAAATTGATCATCCATCAGTGGGATCCGTATTCTGACCTTTCGGATATGAATGTATCGACCGAAGATTCACTTCAGTGCGTGATTGATATACTTGAAAGCCACGGTTTAACTGAGCTTCACGGCGAAACTTCCCTGATGATTGCTCCCGGGTATACTTATCATATTCCGGATGCGATAATCACTAATTTTCATCAGCCGAAGAGTACTTTGCTCCTGCTTGTGGCGGCATTTGTCGGGCAACATTGGAAAGAGGCCTATGTTTATGCTTTGGCAAATAATTTCCGCTTCCTTAGTTATGGCGATAGTTGCCTGTTTTTTAAACACAATTTGAAATAAAATGGCAGTAACCGGAATCATTCTTGCCGGGGGCAAGAGCTCCCGCATGGGAACCGATAAAGGCTTGCAGAACCTTTGTGGTAGGCCGCTTATCAGTTATTCCATTCAGGTACTTTCAGCATTCTGTTCTGAAATTATCATTAGTTCGTCGTCAGATGTTTACGACCTGTTTGGCTATAAGGTAGTAGCGGATAAGTTTCCCGGCATTGGCCCTATGGGCGGGATATATTCTGCTTTATCAGATAGCAAAACAGAGAAAAACCTGGTTCTCTCCTGTGATTTGCCTTTTGTGTCAGAGGAATTGTTGCACTTTATTCTCGAAAAAACATCCGGATACCAGGTAGCTGTTCCCTGGCAGGGCAACCAACATTATGAACCTCTGTGTGGTTTTTATAGCAACTCTGTTAAAGATGAGATGAGAAATTTTATTCAGAAAGGAAATTATAAGTTACCTGATTTATTTGAAGAAATAAGTATCAATAAATTGGTTATCAATAACAGATTAGAATTTTATACTGAGAGCCTATTTTTAAATGTCAATTCAAAACATGATCTGGCAACTGCTGAAAACCTGATGAGAAACAGGAAATAATTTTTCTGTTGAATGACATTCTTTCCTAATTTTGCGCCATTACTCTCCGAGTTTTCATTTCTAACAATCCGATAGATTCACGAAATGCTGACCGATGGGTTACCCCGGAAACAGGATAGCCTCCCGAATATTAACTGAATTGGAAAGGAGAAACATGGTACACTATGAATTACTATTTGTGATAGGCTTGATGCTTATAGCCTTTTTTTACTCTTCTGTTGGTCATGGCGGAGCCAGTGGCTACCTGGCATTGATGGCACTTTTTGGATTTGCACCTGATTCTATCCGATATTATGCGTTGATCCTCAACCTGGTGGTTTCTGCAATTGCTTTCATTTCCTATTATAAGGCTGGATTCTTCCGCTGGAAGCAGGTAGTCCCGTTCCTTTTAACCTCAATGCCCGCAGCTTATATTGGTGCACAATTCAGCATTAACCCAACAGTTTATAAAATCATATTAGGTGTAATGTTGATGATTGCAACTGCAAGGATGCTGTTTGTAAGGAATACCGAGAATGATACCACACATGATCC
>JBBSBT010000679.1:0-1607 GCA_038250985.1 Bacteroidales bacterium | reverse complement strand
GAAAGATATAACTTCAGTAAGCCGTTACAACGGTGTAAACGGAATTGGTCTTTTGTTGAAAAAACAAGGCGATGCCAATGCCGTGGAAGTTTCAAAATTAGTTCATGCCAAACTTACCCGGATCGAAAGTGCAAACGCAGCATACGGTGTGAAATTCAAAATTGCCGACGATTCAACTGAAATGACCATTGCAGCCGTAAACTCAGTGGTTGACGACCTGATTTTAGCGGTAATTTTAGTTTCGCTTGTTATGTTTTTGTTTTTAAGGAGTTACCGCAACTCACTCATTGTTTTAATTGCTATTCCTACTTCATTGATCACCGCGTTTGCCGTAATGTGGCTGATGGGTTTCACCTTAAACCTGATGACTTTGCTCGCCATGTCGCTCATTATCGGGATATTGGTTGATGATGCCATTGTGGTGCTCGAAAATATACAGAGGCACCTGGATATGGGAAAAGAAAAACATGAGGCTGCAATGGATGGCCGGATGGAAATTGGTTTCTCGGCTATTTCAATTACCCTGGTCGATGTGGTAGTGTTCCTGCCTATACTGTTTTTGCAGGTATTTGTTGCCGATATGCTGAAACAGTTTTCGATAGTGGTAATTACTTCCACGCTTACCAGTTTGCTGGTCGGGTTTACTTTGGTGCCGTGGCTGGCTTCACGTATCGGGAAAAAGGAAGATTTAAAACCTACCAACCTGGTGAACCGTTTTCTGCTTTGGTTCGAAAAGCAACTAAAAGCATTTATCGATTGGTATGGCCGTCAATTGGAATGGGTTCTCAGCCATAAACTCATCTTTACAGGGATAGTGCTTTTACTCCTGGTACTGACCGGGGTAATTATGAAACAAGGCATTATCGGTAAGGAAATGATGTCGACCGGCGACCAGGGGAAGTTCCGTTTGAACCTTGAATACGACAAAACAATCACAGTTCAGGAGAACAACATCAGGACACAGCAAATAGAGAATTTCATTTTACAGCAACCCGAAGTGGCGACCCTTTTCAGCAACATCGCGGGTCCAAGCACAGGCATCGGAAGTTTAGGGGTTGGCTCAGCCAATATATCCGAATTTACCATTCAGTTGAAGCCTGAAAAAGAAAGAAACATTAAAACCGAGGCATTTATGAAATCGCTTCGTGAGGAACTGAAAAAGCAATTTTCGGGCGTGAACTTCTCCATGGCTGTTCTGGGCTTATTACCCAAACAAGCTCCGATCAAAATAACTTTGAGTGGTAGCAACCTTGATTTAGTAATGAAAACAGGGGATAAACTGAAAGCTGCTCTCGAAAAAATACCCGGAGCCGATAATGTGCGGCTGTCAGTGGAAGCCGGAAGCCCTGAATACAAGGTTGTTCCGGATAAAGATAAGATGCAGCGCTTAGGTTTAACAACAGCTTATGTTGGGTTAAATTTACGAACAGCTTTTACCGGTAACGAGGATGCCACCCTGACAGAAAAAGGAACAGAATACCCGGTTAGGATATGGCTGGATGATTTTGACCGTAAAAATTATGAAGATGTTCAGCGTCTTTCCATAGTAAATCCAATGAACGTGCCTGTCGAAGTATCTCAGTTTGCAGAAGTGATTCAGGACAACT
>JBBSBT010000678.1:0-1623 GCA_038250985.1 Bacteroidales bacterium | reverse complement strand
ATGGAATTTTACTCCTTTGATATAATCGGGTTTTATTTCCATAATGTCGCGCCTGTTATCTTCTGATAAAATAATATCAGTGATTTTGGCTCTTTTAGCCGCAAGTATTTTCTCCTTAACACCACCTACCGGCAGAATGCGTCCCCTGAGTGTAATTTCACCCGACATAGCCAGCTTTTCATTTACCGGCTGTTTCATGTATGCGGAAGCCAAGGCTGTAAACATCGTAATACCTGCTGATGGTCCATCCTTAGGTGTAGCACCTTCAGGCACATGAATGTGTGCATTCCACTTCTCGAAAACATCATTCTCCAGGTTTAACTGGCTGGCATGCGCTTTCAGGTATTCATAGGCAAGTGACGCTGATTCTTTCATCACATCACCCAGGTTACCGGTTACAGTAAGGGTCCCTTTACCCGGGCTAAGGCTTACTTCAACAAACAGTATTTCTCCGCCTACCGCCGTCCAGGCAAGACCTGTAGCTACACCGGGTGTTTTACCCGAATAGCTTTTTTCGTTGTTAAACGGAGCTGAACCCATAATTTTCTCCAGGTCAGCACTGGTGAGCGCTGCAGGAATTTCTTCATCCATGGCAATAAAACGGGCCCGGTTGCGGATTACTTTGGCAATGGTTTTTTCGAGTAAACGAACACCCGATTCCCTTGTGTAATTTTCGATAAGCGACTGAAGTACCGGTTTGCTGAACGTAATTTTATTTTTTTCAATGCCATGTTCTTTCAATTGTTTCGGAACAAGGTGCCTGCGGGCGATCTCTATTTTTTCTTCAATGAGGTATCCGCTCAGATCAATAATTTCCATCCTGTCGCGTAAAGCAGGATGTACTGAGTTGAGGGAATTTGCCGTAGCAATAAACATTACTTTCGACAAATCATATTCCACTTCAAGGAAATTATCATAAAATGAACTGTTCTGTTCAGGATCCAGTACCTCGAGTAAAGCGGCTGAAGGGTCACCGTTTACGGTCATTCCCGAAACTTTATCAATTTCATCGAGCACAAATACCGGGTTCGACGATTTCGCCTTACGGATACTTTGTACAATACGCCCGGGCATAGCCCCGATATAGGTTCGCCTGTGTCCCCTGATTTCAGCTTCATCGTGCAAACCACCCAACGACATACGGATGTAGTTGCGTCCTATAGCCCTTGCGATGGATTTGCCAAGAGAGGTTTTACCAACCCCCGGAGGGCCAACCAGGCATAAAATAGGTGATTTCATATCACCTTTCAGCTTCAGAACAGCCAGGTATTCAATAATGCGTTCCTTCACCTTTTCCATTCCATAATGATCCTTGTCGAGAACTTTCTGCGCGCGGTGTAAATCGAAATTATCTTCGGTAAACGTATCCCAGGGCAGGTCCACCATTACTTCCAGGTAGTTAACCTGCATGCCGAATTCCATGGCCATGGGATTCATGCGCTGGAGCTTAGCAATTTCTTTTTCGAAAACTTTAAATGCAGCTTCAGGCCATTTTTTCGAATATGCCTTGGCCTTTATCTCGTTGATTTGCTGTTCATTCGGGTTATTTCCCAGTTCATCCTGGATTTGTTTCAGCTGCTGATTCAGTAAGTAATCACGCTGTTGCTTGTCCATATCCACTTT
>JBBSBT010000677.1:0-1630 GCA_038250985.1 Bacteroidales bacterium | reverse complement strand
TTATCGCCCAATACATTGGATCTGGCAATTATCAGGTTGAAAACACCTTCGGGAACATCGCAGGCAACAAGAGTTTCAGATATAATTTTTTGCACGGCTATGGCGCAAAGCGGAGTTTTGGAACTTGGTTTCCAGATAACCACATCGCCTGCAATAGCTGCCAGCATAGAATTCCAGCCCCAGACCGCTACCGGGAAATTGAAAGAAGTAATGATGCCAACAATTCCTATAGGATGATATTGATCGTACATGCGGTGAAACTGTCGTTCGGAATGCATGGTAGCTCCGTTGAGCAGCCGCGACTGACCAACAGCAAATTCGCAGATATCAATCATTTCCTGCACTTCGCCAAGACCTTCCTCGTAGATCTTACCCATTTCGAGCGAAACCAGGTATCCAAGATCTTCTTTGTGCCGGCGTAAAGCATCACCAATCTGCCGTACGACTTCACCACGTTTCGGAGCTGGAACAATACGCCATTGGAGGTAAGCTTCGTGGGCTTTTGCCATCAAATGTTCATAATCGGTTAATGTGGCATTTGTTACTTTTGCGATAAGAGCACCATCTGCAGGTGAGAAAGATGCTGTTTCGTCTCCTAGTGTATCAAGCCAATCACTTCCGGTAGAAGCGCCTTTGTTGACTGCTTCAATTCCAAGATTTTTCAATTCAATTCTCATATCAATTTTTCAGTTTTAAATTTCATTAATCAATCATATATGGATACCGATATTCAGTTGCAGGCAAAAATGTTTCCTTTATAGTGCGCGGGCTAATCCAGCGGATAAGGTTAAATTCGCCGCCGGCTTTATCATTGGTTCCTGATGCACGTTATCCGACAGATCTGCTTCCTGGAAAATTTTCATAAAGAAATAATTTGAAAGCAACAACGTTATGGCGGGTTTCCAAACGGTAGATTTGCCCATCATAACAGGATCCATATTGAGATTAGAAACTATTGAAGAAAAACTGAACGGACACACAGTAAATACAAACCCTTCAAACGGGCGAAACCCCATTTTGTTCAGTTTATTGAAAGCCGATTGGGGCTACATTTCATAAATACGGAAAGCGAAACAGTCATTAATCATCATAAAATCAATATTTTAGAAAACCAAATCAATATCTGATTGAAATATATTTTTACTCTGCCCCAGCATGGTTGCGGCATTCATCACCTGGCGGAACTACCGGAATTAAAATTTACAACAACATGGTGCAGTTGGTTTATGAAACAATACAGGAAAAACAGGTCACTACTATTGATAAAACATTGCCTTCAGGAATCTATTTCAATAAAGCCATTGCAAATGATAAAATGATTTTTGTCAAACATATTGTGAAATAAAAAGCCCTGATTTAAAATTAAAATCCGGTGAGGAGATTCCTCTTACCGGCTTTTAATTTCGATTTCGGAATTTTGCGTTTAAGCTCATCAGTGAAATATCAAACAAAACAACTTAAATCCTGTTTGTACTTAAAGCTTTTGTACTTTTAACAATAAAATTCCTCTGTTAATATAAACATTCACTCATATGAAACTTCTCGGTCTTTCGCCAATGTTATGGACAAAACACCTTAGCCTAACCGTTGGTTTTTACACAAATATCCTGAAATTCAAATGCGATGAGCT
>JBBSBT010000676.1:0-1633 GCA_038250985.1 Bacteroidales bacterium | reverse complement strand
GCCCCTGCTAAGGTGCAGCGCACCGAAATAGTAAGTGAAAGCATTTTGTTTATCCCGATTAAAAATCCTTGCATTTATTCAACCAGATATTATTGTATTATTTTGATAAACAAATATATACATGTTTTTCAGCAACGCCTAAATATACATGTCAAGACAGGATTTAAACTTCGGTCTCCGGTTTTCCGCCCCTTTCTTCAGTCATTCATTCCATTAGGAAAGGCATTCGAACACATTGAATTATTATTCGTTTCGAAAATCATTAACAATCACTGTTTACAATATACATTCATCCTACAATTTTTCTACAGCTTTCAGTATTGTTAAGAAAACTGAAGTAATAATTTTCCCGTTTATGACGATTATTTTTCGCCTGCTTTCATTAGCTGTTTTGATTTTGGGCGACTGGGAATTCAATAAAAGAAATGTTTAATCACTAAACAGAGAATCAACATAAAGTCAGTAAAGGAAAAGCCGGAAATAACTTTCCGGCTTTTCAGCAAATAAGACCTCAAAAAATCGAAAAGATCTTCCTGAAAATTTATTATTCAACTACCAATGTTTGAATTGAATGCGGCAGGCTCGTAATTTCTGCAGCCTGGCCTCCTATCCAAAGGCGGTAAGGAATTTTTATATCGCTTTGGTTCATAACTATTACGGCAATTTTCCCATCGGTATTCACAAAAGCGGTAGTAAGCAACTGACCGCGGCTGGCGGAACTGATGATACGCCTGGCACCGGGACGGATAAATTTCGAGAAATGACCGATGTAATAAAATGAATTCATGTAGGATAATTCCCCGGTTTTTGTATCTGCAATTATCGGAGCAAAACAAAAATTACCGACATGGTTCGGTCCGCCTTTTTCGTCGAGTAACACGTTCCAGTCGGTCCAGGCAACGGTTCCGTTGTTAAAATCGTTTATCATCGAACGGCCATAGGTTTCTCCATATTGCCAGTCGTTTATTTTATCCGTCTTGAAACTTTCGGCACAGCCTTCGGTAAAAACCAGGTTTGTCTTTGGAAAAGCTTCATGCACCCTGCTAACGTTATCAAATATTTTTCCGCCACCAGTCCAGCTTTCGTACCAATGGAAACCAATCCCCCATACATATTTTGCCGCTTCAGGATCCTCAAGAACTGTGCTGGCACGCTGGTACATCAGGTCGCGATTATGATCCCAGGCTATTAGTTTTTTATTCGACATACCTGCCTTCTGCAATGTAGGTCCAAGATACTTTTTTATAAAATCCCTTTCCTCTTCGCCTGTATAAACACATGATTCCCAGGTTTGAACAGCCATTGGCTCGTTCTGTACAGTAAGGCCCCAAACAGGAATACCTTCAGCCTCGTAAGCTTTTATAAACTTTACATAATAATCAGCCCAGCTTTGATAATACTTCGGCAGGAGTTTTCCCCCGTGTAGCATATTATTATTATCCTTCATCCATGCAGGCGGACTCCACGGGCTGGCAAATAAGGTTAGTTTTCCGCCGGCTGCGGCAATTGCCTGTTTAATCAATGGGATGCGAAACTCCTTGTCGTGAGCAACGCTGAAGGATTTCAGGGCAGCATCATTTTCGGTAACATAGGTATAACTACCGCTCGAAAAGTCGCAGCTATGGATATTAGT
>JBBSBT010000675.1:0-1633 GCA_038250985.1 Bacteroidales bacterium | reverse complement strand
TTATTGGCCATTGACGAAAAGTAATCAAGATAAACAATGTCGTTTTTACCGGCATAGGCTTTTATCATTTCGTTCAGAGTTGCAATTTTTTCGGCTGGTTCCAAACCGGGTTTCCACGGATAATCAAAAGCAGGTAAAACTGAGCAGAGAACGACTTTTATACCGTTAGCTTTTGCCAGTTCAGCCATCGAAAAAATATTACCCGCTATCATTTCCAGTGTTGAAGGCCCGGTGTTACCCGCAATATCATTGGTGCCGGCAAGAATAACGACAACGGCCGGTTCGAGATTTATAACATCGGGCCGGAACCGTATCAGCATCTGGGGCGTGGTTTGCCCGCTGATACCACGGTTGATATAGGGTTTTCCTTCAAAAAAGTCGGGTGATAAGTTGCCCCAGCCTTCGGTTATGGAATTGCCCATAAAAACCACACGGGTTTCACCGTATGTCGGAGCACCGAGTTTCGCGTTTTCATCTTTAAAGCGCTCAAGGTTGGCCCAATCCTGGGAATATGATAATTCTGAAAATAATGACGCAAGGAGCATAACGAAAATTAGTTTAAACATTTTCATGATGGATTTTTTTTTGATTAAACAACAAGGATAAACAATATATATTTTACAGTAATTGAATTCAGCTCAAAAGTGTACTTAATGGTTAAATTATATCCAACCCCTAAGCTTATAATACCCAAGTCCGAAATACTCGCGGATTACCAGGATTTCATATTTCAGATGATTCCAGAACTGGTAACGGATCTGCAGGTTGTTGCCGATCGGAGGTGCCATTTTATTGCCTTTCAGGTCGCTGTCGCGGAAAGTGAGGTCAGCATCCAGCGAGTATTCAAAGGCCGGCAAGCCACTCACCGTTGTAAACCCGCATTTGCGGAAAGCAAGTACGGCACGTTTCATATGCTCGGGCGAACTTACCAGTGTGACAGGCTGCTGTAATTGTGCGGAGGTTTTGCCGGCAGCCAGTTTTTGTGCCTGTTCGCGTGTATTACGGCCGGCGTGCTCAAAACTGATTGACTGTGGATCTATATGACGAAGTGTAAGTTCATTTTCAACAAGGCGCGGAGCCGAAAGACTATCAGTAATATCTCCCGGCATTGCGATGATAATATGTGCATTTGGGTTAGCCTTTGCCAGTTTTGCCGTGTAAAAACTACGGATAAGGCCATCGCCGCTTGGGATACCTGCGCCGCCCAGCATTATGATAGTAGCCGGAGACCTCGTAATTTTACTGTTCGAAGTTCCCAGAGAATAATATGCCCAAAAGGGAATTGTTGTAAAAGCCAACAGGCATAAGGCTATGAAAAAACACCCGGTCGTAATTAGCAGGAGCTTACTTATTTTCCGGATTCTGTTAGTCTTTTTCTTCATCGTTTCAGCCAGGTATGCAGCCTGCAACTGTTTCTGCCGGATTTGAGTTCGTGAAAATTAAAACCTGAACCGAAAAGATATTATTTTTTTATCTGGAATAAAGGCGTTTCCACCACATTACTCTGGTTCAGGTCCCTGTCCTTAATATAAATCTGGAAAGCAATAACATCACTTTTAAGTATTTGCCTGGCGAAATAGAGCTCGATGGTCATGGTTATTTCTCCTTTAATGTTCTTGTTCTTGCCGGCAGG
>JBBSBT010000674.1:0-1641 GCA_038250985.1 Bacteroidales bacterium | reverse complement strand
CCTGTAACTATGGAGAGGAATTTGTAAGCGCTGTCCATAGCCATGGTGAAATTATCGCCTTCAGCATCAACTGCAGTCAGCGCAAAAAACAAGGTGTCATTTTCCTTAACAACCAGGCCGCTTTTTGTCAATTCAAAAACGGGTCCCTGGTTTTTGCGCAGATGTAAAATCACATTTTTTACAGGTGTTTTGATATCATTCGAATGAAATGCCAGCACGGCAAAATTATCACCGGATTTCACCGTTTGCGCATTAAAATCGAGTTGCAGTGAGTCGCTGCCGGCCGGAACAATGGTACCCGAATCAGCGGATGACAATATTACCCATGGTTTTGATACTGCAGTTTCTTCCGCAGCCCTGGTCATAAAGCCCTCCAGGGCAAATTGGGAATAGGACGACAAATCGTACCAGGCATCGCCGTCACCAAATAAATACCTGTTTGGAACGTCATTTTTGATATCGATAACGCCTTGCGGATATTCTGCTCCAGCTTCGTACCCAAATACTATGTAGAATTTTTCGTTTGGGAAAAACTCTATATTCTGCGATAATTTAAAAGTTAACAACTCACCTTTTAAATCTTCAGAAGGTATTACATGGTCAAAGGTCTCGGCCCATAATATTTTACAGTTATTTATATCTTCATCACCGGCGTATATGGTTACAACAATTTTTGAATTTAACCAGGTACCTGGCCTGAACCATGTTTGAACATGCGTAAGGTTAAAACCCGTTGCAGGTGCATTAAACCCTGTTGCAATATTGATTGCCCTGGCACCTCCGTATCCTAAATGGGTGGCTGCTATTGTGGCTGTATCATAAACAAGGATATTGTTGAATCCGGTTTCCGAGGATTTAATACCTGTTATCCCGCCTGTAGCAACACTTTTTGTTTGCGGAAGTATAGACGGAACCGGATGGCTTAATGTATACGCTCCGGCTGATGTACCGGTTGTTGTCATAACGGATGCCGGAAGTATGGAATCTCGTTTATATTCAATATTTGCTTTGTATTTAAGATTATACCCACCCAGGTTGCTAGCTGCAATTTTATGTGATATTTGAAATGCAGGAGTCTGGGCATAATATGATACTGTATCCTGGCTCACTTTTATCACGGCAGGATTAAAGATACTCGCCGTTATCGGTACTTTCTGAAGCGGCACAGCCAGAGTGGTTGTCAGCTGTAATTCATCATATAGAGCTAAAGGAATCTTAGGCATAATGGTAGCCCTGAATTTGAGCGACTTCTTTGCCGTAACAGTATATGGAAATACGCCGGAATTACCTATAAGTGACCAGGCCCACGTATCTCCCGTTTTTGTATACACCTCAATTTTTACAGTAGGCGCCAGAAGTTGCGATGCAGTGGTAATCGAGAAATTAGCAGTTCCGCTATTTTTCACTTCAAATTCCTTAGTGATGGAACTTACCAATGTGTCAACCATTACATGGCCAAAGGCAACTGAATCAGGCTTTTCAATTTGCGGAGTTCCTGACACAACCAGTTTTACAGGTAGTTTTTTATTTTTCGAAAGAGGATCGTTGTTGTAAAACTGAATGCTGTCGGCATACGAGTTGGCAACCAATTCTTTGGCAGATAGGTTCATTATAAAATCCTTGCTTTCGCCAGGTGCAATG
>JBBSBT010000673.1:0-1646 GCA_038250985.1 Bacteroidales bacterium | reverse complement strand
TCCAGTGTCAGACACCCTGCGGGTGTGCAGACACTATTCACTATTCACTATTCGTTATTCACTATTCTATTTTCGTCCCACTTCCTTGGCCCAGTCGCCGCGGAAAATCAGTTTCTGGTCGTGAATTTTAAAAATAAATTTACCATACTGAACTGTAATTCCTGCTGAAGCATTTACAACCCACGAATTATCGGGAATGGTAAAGAAACTTTCGGTCTGAATTATTTTCTTCCCTTCCTGGTCTTTAATGGAAACAGTTGCCTGCGGACCTACTTCCCAACCGACGTGAGTGTTGTAGCTTACTCTCAGGTTGTCGGCAAGTTTAAAATTCTCTTTGGTCTCAATTTTTGTTTTCACCAGGGCTATTTTTCCGCTATTTAAATCTTTATCAGGAGTAACTTCAATGGTTAACTTTGGCAACTCAAACGGTCCATCGGATGCTAAAATCATGATCGATTCCGTTTTCAGCAATTTATTTTCCTTGTTGTAAAACTCAAATGCCAGTTCCATGTCTTCAATACCTTTAGGAGCAATGGCAAATTGGTCAGCAAAATATCCTTCTTTTACTATATTTTTGGAATACAGTACCTTATCATTCAACTTCACAGTTACTTTACTTACGTCTTTATCTACATAAAGTTCCAGGGGAATTGTTGTTTTCGTATAAATGTCTTTGTTTTTAGGACTGATAACCAGGGCTTTCATGTAATCGCGCATGGCATACCAAACCGGGCGGGGTGATCCAAATTTATCATTCAAATCGCTATAACCCCAGAAACCAAACCATTCTTCGGGCTGATCGGCATTATGAACATCCGGGGCGCCACCTTTCCACCAGCCATCAGCATAGTAAAACGGGCACATTCCTGTAGCTCCGGCATCTATCAGATCGCGGTAATTGGCAAGCAGTCCGTCGGATTGTTGTATCAGCGTATTACCGCCATAACGTCCGGAACCTTTATGCGATACTGAATATCCAAACTCGGTAGTAATAAATGGCTTTTTTAATCCGTTCAGCTCAACAAGTCCCTTGATATAATCTTTTACTCCCATGGTAGCTGTTTGAGCTTCTGAATGGTCGTAACAATTATAGGCATAAACATCAAAAATATTCTCGTCGATGTAATCGCTTATCATGGCATTAGCCGAAATAGTTACCGGAATTCCCGGATGTTCCTTATGAATAATCGCTGTTAAATCTTTCATCAGGTTGACAAACGCTGCACCCGTAACTTTATGAACATGTTCGGTTTGCGGTTCATTCAGAATCAGGTAGGTAATAATACAGTCGTATTTGCTGGCATAACTCATTACTTTTTTAACATCATTCTCACATTTCTGAATAAATTCCGGATCACTGTAATCTCCTTCCGGATTTATTGCAATACCCATGATAAGTTTCAGTCCTGAACTCTGAACAAGCTTAAGTTGTGGCTCTGAAAATTCACTCCAGGTGCGGATGGCATTATAACCTCCTTCTTTGATAACTTTGAGGTCGAATTTCATCAGGTCGAGGTCGTCAGCTCTTTTCCCATCATAAGGATGCTGACCCGGACGTGCCCCAATCTCATAGCCTAAGGCTTTGATAAAAAACTTTTCACCGTTTATGTAATACCAGTTATCCTTAATTTCGAGTTTTGCTTTTG
>JBBSBT010000672.1:0-1648 GCA_038250985.1 Bacteroidales bacterium | reverse complement strand
CATTCTGATTCTTTATATATTTGTACAGGAACGACAAAAAATTACTCTTTCCTCAGGTGCTCTTCCATTTATTATTTTTAAGATGTGATTTTGAAAGCACGCAAGAATTCATTCCTCTGATTTTTAAATATCAGTTTTGAAAATCCAGATATCCGGAAATTTTGGTTCAATTAAAAGACTCAGACAAATGAAAAACTACTTCAACCTACTGATATTATTAAGTATATTTCTGCTGAATGCACATAATGTCTTTTCGCAAAACGCAAAAATAACAGATCCGGAATTACCGGGCGATTCCGATCGGTATCACTCCTCTTTGTTTGGTGAAAATGTTTTTCTGTTTGATCCGGGAATGGATATGCAGGCGATCCAAACCCTGATTGATACACTTTATAAACGGCAGCATCCGAGAACAGCTGAGTTCAACACAAAACGCTATGCTTTGTTATTCAAACAAGGCAACTATTACCTGGATCTTAAAATGGGATATTATATGCAGGTGGCAGGATTGGGCGATTCGCCCGAAGATGTGGTCATAAACGGAACATTGATATCAAAAGGGCAAGGAAATGGAAATGTAACCTGTAATTTCTGGCGGGCTGTTGAAAATCTAACAATAAAGGCATCGGGTGACTCTGCACTAATCTGGGGCGTTTCGCAGGCTTCTCCTATGCGGAGGGTTCATATTATCGGGGATATACAGTTACACGATCACGGCTGGGCGAGCGGAGGTTTCCTGGCTGATTCGAAAGTGGATGGAACCGTGTTAGCCGGCACACAGCAACAATGGTTTTCGCGGAATGATGAACTGGGAAAGTGGGAAGGAGGTGACTGGAATATGATGTTTGTAGGAGTCAATAATGCCCCTGAAGATAAATGGCCCGATAATCCTGTTACAGTAATCAAAACGACACCCGAAATCCGCGAAAAACCTTACCTGGTTTATAATCACGCCGGATTTGCTGTACATGTTCCATTACTGAAGAAAAACAGTACCGGAATCAGCTGGAAGAATGGGCCGGAGCCGTCGGATGCCTTGCCATTAAGTAGTTTTTACATTGTTAAACCTGGCACCGATAATTCAGAAACCATAAATGCCGCATTAAGTGAAGGTAAAAACCTGCTTTTTACGCCCGGGATTTATACCATTGATAAAAGTCTGAAAATCGACCGTCCCGGAACCGTGGTAATGGGAATTGGCTTGGCAACGCTTACACCTGTGAATGGCAACCCAGTTTTTGAAATCACTGATGTGGATAATGTAAGTATATGCGGTCTTCTTATTGATGCCGGTAAAATCAATTCCGAAACGCTTGTCCGGGTCGGGGAAACGGGTTCATCGAAGGACCATTCAGAAAAGCCGACATTTCTTTATGATGTGTTCTTCAGGGTTGGCGGACCTGCGGAAGGATCTGTAAGCAGCTGCCTGACAATCAACAGCAACAATGTATTTGTCGATCATACCTGGCTTTGGCGTGCCGATCATGGAAACGGGGTAGGCTGGAACAAAAATAAAGGAGCAAACGGCCTTATTGTTAACGGTGAGCACGTTACAATTTACGGCCTTTTTAATGAGCATTTCCAGGAATACCAGACTTTGTGGAATGGCAACCACGGAAGAGTTTATTTTTACCAGAGCGAGATGCCT
>JBBSBT010000671.1:0-1654 GCA_038250985.1 Bacteroidales bacterium | reverse complement strand
GGTATAGTGACGTTCAGGATAAGTCTGTGCTTCCATCACTTCTTTGATAAAAGAGCGAAAAGGCTGTGCCAGCGGAACTATGATGTCGCCGGCATGCAAAATTTTATCATTCCAAATCATATCTTCCCTGAGCCGCGAAACGCTGACACCTTGTTCATTCAACAGGTTAACCAAAGCAACAAGTTCGCCCTGATCGTGTTGCTGCAAGGGAACTACAAAATAAGATGGCGCCAGGGTCTTCCCTTTCATCACTTCTTTACGGCACATAGTATTGCGGAATTGCAGAAGCTGTTGACGGTTAGCCGAAGCTGTCCGCAGCAGCGATAAAGTGGATTGCATTTCGTACCGTACAATATCCGAAAGTCTCCACCATCCGCCTTCCCAGGGCAAGGGCATATTGATGCTCTTTTTATTTTCGCCTAGGCCTTTTCCTATGACTTTTATTTCATTTTTCTCGATGTAAAGTGGGGTTGCCCCGTTTACGCTGGCCGCCTCGGTGAGCATACCAACCATGTTTTTCCATTCGGCAGTTGCTGTCGAACCCGGCCAGTAATCGTCGAAAAGATAATGCTGGGCCACCCCTGCACAACCTGCAGCAGCCATATCCTTGGCCATTGCTGAACCGAAAACCCAGCTCCAGTTCCAGACAGCTTCATCCACATTCGAAGAAATAGGATCGGACATGGGAGGAACAAAATAGCGAACCCCTGTTGAACCCATCTGGTGTTTTTCGATCATTACCTGCGGAAACCAATCTTTATTATAGATAGATGCGATCACTCGGGTATCCTTTTGGGTAAGGGTTACAAAATCGCGGTTGTTGTCGTGACCAATATATTTATGGTAAACACCAGGCATTGTTGAGCCTTCGTAAATTGTTCCTTTGTATTTACGATAATTTTCAACCACCATTTGCATGCCATCGGGATTGTGATTGGGCACAACCATGAATACCACGTTATCCAGACAAGTAAGCAATTCAGGATCTTTCGTATTTGCAAGCGTATATATAATCCGGGGAGAAGCCTGTGTTGGCCCTACCTCATTTGAATGCATCGACAAGGTAGCCAGGAGAAACACTTTATCTTCGGCAATGAGGCTATCCCTCTGCGAATCCCTTAACTTCCAATCGAGTGCGAGTTTGCGGTTTATTTCCTTGTAATGGTCGAGCTTCTCCAGATTTGCGGGAGAAGACACAAACACGATATACATCTTTTTACCCATAGGGGATTCGCCAATTTCTCTCATCTGTATCCTTGGAGAGGCTTCATCCAGTTGCCGGAAGTAAGCTATAAGCTGATCGTAATCGAACAGGTTCCGGTCGGAACCGGGCTCAAAACCAAAGAATTCCAAAGGCGATTGACCGGTTTGGGCCTGAATTAATTTGACCGGAGAGAACATCACAACCAGGAAAAATCCAAGAATCAAGAGATATTTTTTCATTGCATAAAGATTAATGATCAGAATGATTTTTATATTTCAACATTCCGGATGGAAGGAGAAAAAACAAGGGATAATTGACTTGGTCAAATATATGCATTTTGGAGAAACCACGGAAAAAAGGTATGACCTGATGGAAAAATTATGCAGTTTCACAACATCAGGCTCCGAACCGAACAGAAAAATAAATAATGACGACACTAACCTCACCCAT
>JBBSBT010000670.1:0-1659 GCA_038250985.1 Bacteroidales bacterium | reverse complement strand
GAGGAATAATTTGAATATACTATTTTTTTACCATCCGGACTCAAAGCTGCATTACTTGCCCCATATTCGGCTGATGTCACCTGGAAAACGTTGCTATTCTTCAGCTCAATGGCATACACATTCTCAATCCCTGAAAATGAGCCGTTAATAAGCACATAATCCTTTGCAAAAACAGGATTTGATATTTCGGTAAAAGTTGAAGGCAACAGTGTTTGGAACGATTGGGTTTTCAGGTCAAAAACAACAATACTTTTCCCCTGATTATCCAGTTGTGTAAAAACGATCTTCGAACCGTCAGCCGACCAGGAAGGCGTCATATAGAAGTCCGAATCCGAAGCAATGACTGTTGCTGTTTCGGCACCGCTGTTCACATCGATCAGTACGATAGAGTTTTTATAAGCCGGATCAACACATGCGGCTGCGAGAAATTTCCCGTCAGGCGAAAAGGCAGGAGCAAAATAACGGCTTTTAGTAGTTAGCGAATTGATTTTATGGGTGTTACCATCAAATATCCTGATCACCGAATAATTTCTCTGCTCCCATCGCGGGTCATTTATTGTTTCGGTCCAGGCCAGTAAATAGGGTGCAGATGGTTTGCCGCCTAAGGCATTAAAAGGTTGCGGTATACCTGTAGGAGCTCTCCATACAGCAAATTTGTCAGAGGATAAATACCCGGGAGTTGCGAGTGTTTTTTTGTACCCACCAGGGCCGCTGATCACAAACCGGGTAATATCGTCGAGACTTGAAAATTCCGATAACACAAGTGTATCATTAAGGTAAACCGGATAGTTAAAATTTTCGTACTTCTTTTTATTTATTTCAGTCAGCTGTTTAAATTGAGTTTTGGGGGTGTTCAAATCCTGGTGTTTCCACATGCTGTCCATGTCATGCATAGTCATGCAGTACAACCTTTCCTTGCCGAATCCGGTTGCTTTTTTCAACCCATGATTGAAAGGCGTAATAATAAATGGTTTGCGTGCCACTTCATCAAGAGCAGTTACCCAGGCCTGGTAGCCATATTTCCTTCGGATATTAGCAACAAGCGGATAACCCAGTTCATATTGGTTGGGGACAAATGTTTTATACGAGCCAAAGGCGGCTTTATCATAGGTATATGCTCCCTGTTGCCTTACCTGGGCACGCAACAGCATTTCGAAAGCGGGTACTCGGCCTCGTCCTGTAAGGCTCAGAGCGGTTTCGGTACATACCGCATCCCCTTCCATAAACCAGGAAGGAACAAATATTCCGGTTATTGCCGCTAAACCCTGTTCGCCTGTAAGCCAGGATAAAACCTTTGTAAAACCCTGGTTTGCCCTGTCAAGCTGAATAACATGCCTGTACTCGTGGATCATCAGTTGATCCATCCAATCCTGAGCATAGGAATCCTGCGGAGGGCTGGTGTACATTTCAATACGTTTCGGGGCCCAAACAGTAAGTGCATTGGGAGTAATATTATAATTATGCATGATTACCGGGACTCTCCGGGGTTTCCAGGCAAGTGTTTTGGATTCAGACCTATAAACAAAATCAGATGTCGGAATCATTTTCTGAGCTTTCGCTTCAAAACTCTCCGGGTAGATTATACGAAAATGAGGGGTGCTTATTTGTCGCCATTTCAGCGATGAAGGATCCTGCCCAAGGTTATAATACTGTCCGAAT
>JBBSBT010000669.1:0-1661 GCA_038250985.1 Bacteroidales bacterium | reverse complement strand
TATCATGGCCGAAGGTAATTGAAGTACATCTAATGCCATTGATTTTACAGGTTTAACTTCACCCAGGTCTATAGTGACTTCAAAATCGGTGCTATCAAATCCCATCCATTGATTATTGCCCGGATTTGACGATCCAATCAGCCCGTCGAATAAGCTGGTAACTCCCGATCCCTTGTATTTAGGGCTGGGTTGTGTTGTCAGGGTCGCAGTCTTCACACCACGGACGAATGTGAATATCCGGCTTAAAGTCTGGCTGGAATAGCCATCTTTAATAGCAACGGCGTTCAGTGCACTATTCTTGCTGATAGTAAAAGGAGATGTATATTTTTTAGAAGAATGACCGGGAGAAGCCCCGTTCAGGGTGTAATATATTTCAGCTCCCTGTGTGTTGGTCGAGAGTTCAACCAGCTGCGGGCCGGGGAAAGAACCCTCAGCCAGGGAACACAGGGGTTTGGGTACATACCGGCCTGTTCTGGCGGAAGAGGATTTTGAGATAAAGGCTTCATAAACAGGATTTCCGATCCATTCTTCGGGTGTTTTCAGGCCGAGAATGCGCGCTATGGTTGGTGCTGTATTTGTATTATCATTAGGCATTTCGAGAAGTACATTTCTTTTGATCCCGGGACCGGAAATAATCCAGGGAACTTCAAGTTCAATCATACTTTCACCTCCATGTCCGAAGCCCGATCCCCCGCAACCGGAAGTTATGATAATAGTTGTATTCTGGTCCATTTTGGCTTCCTGCAGATCCGTAACTAATTTCCCGATTTCGGTATCAATATCATTGATAGCCTGGTAATATTCTTTAGAGTTGAATCCTTTTTTCTGGCCGGTTGCATCCGGTAATCCATAATAAAGGAAAGTGAGAACAGGCTTTTCTTTCCTGATAAAATTCAGAGCGACCGAGGTAATCATTACCTGCCCCTGTATATACTGCTCTTTGCTTATAAGTTTCTTGTTCACATACGTTCCAAGCCATTCCCTGTCATAAAACATAGCGCTTACAGCACCCGGTTTCTGTTTGCGGAGAAGTGTAAAGATGGAAGTAAAATACCCTTCCGCATCTTTCACTGTTGGTGCAAACCCCGGGTTTGCCAGGCTCCAGCTGTCGGACGTTACCCCATGCTGTTCAGGTCCGGCGCCTGACAGTATAGTCGCCCAGTTGGGTGCAACCAATGTTGGCATAACCCCGCGTGTATTCAGCGATACGGCTCCTTTACGGATCAGGTTATTTATTTCGGGAGTGTTTGCATATTGAAATGCTTCGGCTGAAACACCTCCAATACCGATTAGTATAACCCGTTTCACCGGGTCCTGCTGCGCCGTAACCTGTTGAAAAAGAAAAAGAAAGCTGGTAAAGATTGCCAGTTGTTTTAATAATTGCATATTTGATTTAATTTTAAGCTAAAGATAACGAATTTTGAATCATTTATTAAAGAATCCGGATACAAATTAGTAAGAGCTTGTAAATAGGAACACTTAAGTGAGTGAAAATTATTCAGTGTTTTTCCCAAGCTGGCCGGTAATTTTTTCCCAGGCTTTTTTGGTGTTCTGAAATGTGTCAAAATGTTTTTTTACGTTTTTATCATAATAAGCAAGTTCAAGGTGTAATTGTTCAAATTTCTGTGTATCAAAATACGTACATAATTTGGGAATGGTTA
>JBBSBT010000668.1:0-1664 GCA_038250985.1 Bacteroidales bacterium | reverse complement strand
GGTTGGAACAAACAATAAGGTAGAGGCATGGTCGCACATAATGCGGTTGATTTCCTCCGGCATGCTTTTATTGAACGAACGAAGTCCGGCTTCAATATGTACAACCGGGATATGTATTTTACTCGCGGCTATGGTTCCTGCCAGGGTTGAATTGGTATCACCAAACAGTACAATATAATCAGGTTTTTCGGACAGAAGCACTTTCTCGATACCTGTAAGCATCTGTGCAGTTTGTTCTCCGTGTGAAGCTGAACCTATATTCAGATTAATTTGCGGGTTGGGAATCCCTAATTCCTCAAAAAATACCTGCGACATATTGGCATCGTAATGTTGCCCGGTATGAATAATAATTTCAGTGATCTCATCAGCAAACGAATTCCGGATGGCACGACTTAGCGCAGCAGCTTTAATGATCTGGGGCCTTGCCCCCACAATAGTTACTATTTTAATCATAAGTTCAATCTTGTTGTAGAAGCCTCAATGTAATATCTTTACTTTGTTGAGAGGGAATTTGATAATTTGTATGAATAAAATCGAATTTCAAACATGGAATTTTAAAGGCCGAAGTTACTTCAAAATTCAATATTCGTTGTTCAGTATTCATTATTCTTCCCTTCAAACTGACTGTTTGCAGAGAAATTAGCAAATTTACATGATTCCTTCATCCGCAAAACTATAATAATTCCCGTCGCCTACAATAATATGATCCAGCACTGGAAGATCAAGCATGATCCCGGCTTCTTTCATTTTTTTTGTTAACTGAATATCGGCATCGCTCGGAGTAAGCTGCCCCGAGGGATGGTTATGTCCCAGGATAATGGAAGTGGCATTATTATCCAATGCAATTTTAAAAACCTTACGCTGGTCGACTACGGTACCGGTTATTCCGCCATCACTGATCCTGACGGTTTTAAGCACCTTGTTTGCCCTGTTGAGGAGTATCACACAGAAGTTTTCGTAATTCAGGTCACCGAGTTCTTTTTGCAGCAGGATAAAAGCGGTTTTACTGTCTTTTACCTGTGGTTTTTCCATAAGTACAGATGTCCCCCTTCGCCGTCCTAATTCCAATGCAGCTGCGATGGTTATTGCTTTCGCCTCTCCAATTCCTTTATATTTCTGAAGGTCCGAAATGGTAAGTCTCGCCAGTTCCGCGAAATTATCTTTCACATCATTCATTATCCTTTTTGATAATGCTACTGCCGATTCGTCCGTGTTACCTGACCCTATAAGGATGGCAATCAATTCTGCATTACTCAGCGCAGCCGGCCCTTTATGGAGTAGCTTTTCACGTGGTTTATCATCCTCGGCCCAGCCTTTAATTGGAATATTGGGTATTTTATCCATCCGTAATAAGTATTAAAAACAGGATAATTACAATAGGCTAAAATACAAAAGTATATAAAACGAAAAAGCCCCTGAATATAGGGGCGTTTTACTGATTTTTTTTTTTCAATTAAAGAGCATTCACTTTTTTAGTAAGCTTCGATTTCAGGTTCGCAGCTTTATTTTTGTGAATGATGCTTTTCTTAGCAAGCTTGTCAATCAGTGAAACAAGGTTAGGGAGTTTTTCTGATGCAACGGTTTTGTCTTCTAATTCACGAAAGCCTTTGATAGCATTACGCATGGTTTTTGCATAATAACGGTTGCGAAGCCTTTTCTTGTCG
>JBBSBT010000667.1:0-1685 GCA_038250985.1 Bacteroidales bacterium | reverse complement strand
GGGCGGTTGCTCAATATCACCGACGAAACCATTTCCGGAATACGGATCATCAAAGCATTTTCCGCACAGCTTTTTGTTCAGTCTAATTTTAATGTTCAGAATGAGCGATACCGCAAAGTTTCGAAATCGATAGTTAACCGCCGCGAACTGGCCGGACCGCTTTCAGAATTCCTTGGCGTGATGGTAATTGTGGCTGTAATGGTTTACGGAGGTCGACTGGTGCTGAACCAGGAATCCAGTTTATCAGCCAGCGAATTTGTGACATACATAATTCTTTATTCGCAGCTTATTGCGCCAATAAAAAACATTTCCACGGCCGTTACCAGTATTCAACGCGGACTTGCCGCCGGGGAACGTGTTCTGGCTATTATCGACACGCCTAACCTGGTGGTCGATAGACAGGATGCCGTGTTACTTTCTACTTTCAGTGAGCATATCGAATTCCGTGACACAACATTTGCCTATAATACAGAAGAAGTTTTGAAGCACATTTCATTTTCAATTCCTAAAGGTAAGATGGTAGCCATTGTTGGACAAAGCGGGGCCGGGAAATCAACAACAGCCGACCTGCTGTGCCGTTTTTACGATCCACAGGGCGGAGGTGTGTTTATTGATGGATCCGACATCAGGGATTATACCCTCGAAAGCCTTCGCAACCAAATGGGAATTGTTACCCAGGAAGCCATACTTTTCAATGATACCGTTTTTAACAATATAGCCTTCGGTATTGAGAATGCGGATGAAAAAGATGTCATTCACGCAGCCCGTATTGCCAATGCCCATGAGTTTATCACTCAAATGGAGGAGGGTTATCATACCAACATCGGCGACCGGGGTTCAAGGCTTTCGGGTGGACAACGGCAGCGAATCAGCATAGCCAGGGCCGTGCTCAAAAATCCACCTATCCTTATTCTCGATGAAGCTACATCTTCACTGGATACCGAAAGCGAAAAGCTTGTCCAGGATGCCATACAAAAACTGATGCTGAATCGCACCTCGCTTGTAATTGCTCACAGGCTTTCGACCATACAACATGCCGACGAAATTATAGTTTTACAGCATGGCGAAATTGTGGAAAGAGGTCCGCACGAAATACTATACGCTCAGAAAGGTGTTTACCGCCGTCTTTGCGACATGCAGTCTTTTGGCTGATAATCAGGTCTTCAAAATGTTATTGCTTCTCCATTTTTAAATTTCACTGAGCATAAATGGTAGAAAGAAATAAGAATCAAAAAATGGAAAAAGTCAGTATTGAACAAAAGCTGTCCCTGTTTTCTGAATACTGGAATCCAAAAATAGTCGGCGAATTAAACGGGCAATACGTTAAACTGGTAAAGTTTAAAGGCGGGTTTGTTTGGCACAAACACGATAATGAGGATGAAATGTTTTTTGTTGTAAAAGGCAGTTTTAAAATGGAATACAGAGACAAAACTGTTGTTTTAAATGAAAATGAATTTTTGATAGTTCCTAAAGGTGTTGAACACAGGCCTGTAGCTGACGAAGAAGTTTCAGTTATGCTCTTTGAGCCTGCAACAACCTTGAACACTGGCGATACGGAAGGAGAGTTTACAAAAAACGTTTTGGACCAAATATAAAACGAAAGCAACACATTTTATGATAAATCCATTAATCGAAAAAATAAAAGCACTTTCAAATGATTTTGCGCCCGGTATCATTAAAATCCG
>JBBSBT010000666.1:0-1698 GCA_038250985.1 Bacteroidales bacterium | reverse complement strand
TATTTCCTTCAATTTGACCCTGACCAATTCAAAATTAGCCATATACCGCTTTACTTTTACCGGGTTTTTGGAAGTAATATCCGCCTCGCAAAGTGTCATCAGATCATCTATATCATCACCTGCATCCATCAGCAAGCGACGTATGGCTGAATCCGTAACAATATCTTCAGCAAGCACAATCGGCCTGAGATGAAGCAGAACCATTTTCTGCACATATTTCATTTTTTCGTTTAATGGAAGACGCAACTGAGCGAAAACTTCAGGAATCATTTTCATTCCTTTAAACTCATGGCCGTGAAAAGTCCAGCCTGCCTGGGGATCAAAACGCCGTGTAACAGGTTTGGCAATATCATGAAGCAATGCTGACCATCGCAGCCAGAGATTATCTGTATTCGGTGCAATACGGTCCAGGACTTCCAGCGTGTGTTTGAAATTATCCTTATGCCCTTTTCCATCCACATATTCCGCTCCTTTGAGCGCGGTAAATACAGGAAAAATCAATTCAAGCAAACCGGTTATATCCAGCAGGTAAAAACCTGTTGAAGGTTTCGCTGTCATAACTATTTTATTTAGCTCATCACTGATCCGTTCCATCGAGATAATGCTTATTCGGGAAGCATTTCGTGTGATCGCTTCAAGCGTTTCGGGAAGGATCTGAAAACCGAGTTGGGTCGCAAACCGTATAGCACGCATCATACGAAGAGGATCATCAGCAAAAGTAATATCCGGATCGGCCGGAGTACGGATGATTTTCAATTCCAGGTCCTCAACCCCGTGAAATGGATCTATAAGCTGACCATAATCATCACTTTGCAAACTTATTGCCAGTGCATTAATGGTAAAGTCGCGCCGGTTCTGGTCATCCTCAATTGTACCGGGCAAAACATCCGGGTTACGCGAATCTTTATTGTACGATTCCTTGCGGGCACCAACAAATTCAACTTGCCAGTCGTTGTACATAAACATGGCAGTGCCATAAGTCTTAAAAACAGAGACTTTTTTGACTTTAAGCAATCCGGCTGCTTTGTTGGCCAGTTCAATCCCATCACCCGACGTAACAATATCCAGGTCTTTTCCTGTACGACCCAGTAATTGATCGCGGACAAAACCTCCGATAACAAAAGCATCAGTTCCGAGCAATGCAGCGGCTTCAGAAATTTTTCTGAAAACCGGGCTGTCAATACTTTTTACCAATGAAGTCGAATTCATATCCGATGGGTTGATAGTTTTATTATGCTATTATTGTATAAACGGCTGCAAAAGTAATTAAATCAAAGTGAAAACGAAAGATTCAAGATTATTCAATACTTACAGGGTAATCAGATTTTATAAATGATTTTGATAAACACATTTTTTTGTGAACGCGATGCTGTGCTTGTTGAGATTTAAAGACCGATCCGGCCGGAATCATTTTCTCATAGTTTATTAACCCTCCGCCAATTTAAAAGTAATCTGATATCCTGACAATTTCATATACATATTAGTATATGTATCAATCAGCTATGAGGTTTTAAAAGAATTTTGATTCAGAAAAACCATGCAGTAAAACGTATTTAGAGCACACATTTATGTTTGAAAAAAATTAAGCAAACCACTTGTTATTCTGTAATGAAATTATAATTTTGTCACGAATTGTTTATTAGATAACAATAAGGAAAAACTTAAATATTATGGCAAAAAGAACCATTGTAGCAATGC
>JBBSBT010000665.1:0-1718 GCA_038250985.1 Bacteroidales bacterium | reverse complement strand
CTTCGATTACCACACTCTCAAGTTCCGTTGCAACGGACTGTATAGTGCGGTTTACCCTGAGTTTTTCGCCGGCATTAATTTTTACATATGCCGTATCGGTTTTATAACCGATAAAGGAAAAAATGATTTTCAGATGTTTTGATGCCGGTACCTGCAAGCTGTAGCTGCCATCCTCTGCCGTGGCACTTCCCCCGGGATATCCGAAAATGCTGACATTTACCAGTTCCACCGGCTGATTTTTCTCATCCGTTACTTTCCCCGTCAGCATGCCGACTTCCTGGGCGAAAACAAAATTGCTCATTATCAGCGAAAAAATAATGAGCAGCGTTTTCGGAAAGGGAACAGATGATATGTTTGAAAGTTTCAAAATCGGGCCGGGATTGTTTATATTGCTTCTGGATATATCAGGTAACGGTAAGAATAACGACTTTTTTGCGAAAGTAGTATAATAAAGCGGAATGGAAATTTGAGATTTGAAAAATGCCTGGATGTTATTTACGATTTTAGATTTACGATTTAAGAATGGGGCAGTTTTGCATTCGTCAATCATACCTCGTCAATCGTACTTCGTCAATCACAAACAAGCTAGTATTTTTTCTTAAAATCACCTCTTTTCCATGCTTTAATAAACTTGGCCCAGGCAATAGGGTTCAGGAGGTTATTTGGCATGGTTTGCCCGTTATAATAGAGTTTGTCGGCCTGTATGCTGGCATAATTGTGATAGCTTTGCCCTGGGGTAAAACCATATTTTTCGGGATCGTAATTGCGGCCGTATATTTCGCGCATTTCCATATATGCCAGGTTGCGACGTGCAATTTCGATATCATCGTCAGGGATTCTCAGGGTTAAAAAGGCATGCCTGAACTGTTCCTTGCTTGGCCAGGGATAAATAACGGTTTCGGTAAGCATAATGGTATCCGACGACATCACCTGTATCAGTGAATAGCGGTTTTCGGAAAGGGTATCGGGGATGTGGAATATCCCGGGTTTATAGCCTATGGCTGAAAAGGAAACCAGGTCGTTCTTATGCACTACTATGGAGAAAAAGCCCCAATAGTCGGAGGTGGTGCCGCGTGCTGTTCCCATTACTGAAATGTTGGCAAAAGGAACCGGGCGCAAACTGTCGGCTGTAACCACTACCCCCGAGAACTGAACGAGATCGTTGATCCTTTGGGCATTCGCTTTGGAAGCAAAAACCAAAAGAAAAATGAACAGAATTATGGGTAAAGTTGCTCTCATCTGTTGCAAAGATATTTCTTTTCCCTCTTAAAGTATGAACTTACCGGCTTGATTTCAAAAATAATGTTAATGCGTTTCCGGCAGGCAACAAAAAAAGCTGTCACCCGAATGGGAAACAGCTCTGGAATTATTCATTACAAATGTCTACTTATTGACAAGAAAGCCTTTTTCGCGGGCTTCCTTCAGGCATGCGCTGATGCCGTTTTTATTGATGGTGCGCAAGGCTGATGTGGAAACTTTCAGCGTAATCCACTTGTTTTCTTCAGGAATAAAGAAGCGTTTGGTCTGAAGATTAGGGTAAAACCTGCGTTTGGTTTTAATATTTGAATGGGAAACTGTATTTCCTACAATCATTTTCTTTCCGGTTAATTCACAAATTCTCGACATAGTATCAGGCTTTTCAAAATGGAGTGCAAAGGTCTGTATAAATTTGTATAAATCAAAACAATCTGTAAAAAAAGTTCAGGAATGTTTTGTGT
>JBBSBT010000664.1:0-1719 GCA_038250985.1 Bacteroidales bacterium | reverse complement strand
TTGTAATGTTTCCTTATCAACAGTATCCAGCTTATATTCTATACGCTTTTCCATTCGTTGTACTTAATAGTTTTATAAAGTTAAACAAAAATAACGACTTAAATTCAATTTTGTTCGCAAACCGAAATTTAAATGTCTTTAATATCCATTTAAATTTTTCCTACCCTCTGATGATGGTATACATTCCATCATCGCGCAACCTGATTATGGTAGATGGTTTCGAACGGGTAAAATAATCCTGCTTGTAGCTCACAATATAATCCACAGCATCTTTTATTTCATCTGCAACCTGGTTGAAGATTACCGGGGCATCAAATCCGGAGATATTAGCCGATGTTGATACAATTGGTTTGCCAAATCTTCGGATAAGTTCGCTGCAAAAGTCATCCCTCACAATGCGTATCGCAATGGTCCCGTCAGCTGCTATTACGTTTGAAGCAAGTTTTCGCGCATTGGAATAAATGATGGTAACCGGGTTTGTAATGTTGGCGAGTAAATCAGCAGTAATGTCGGGTACCTTTTCGATGTAAGTTGACAACTTATCAATATGGTCGAGCAGGATTATCAGACTTTTGGCTTCGGTGCGGCTTTTTATCTGGTAAATCTTTTGTACGGCCTGCCTGTCGGTTGCATCACATCCTATTCCCCAAACTGTATCCGTAGGATAAAGCAAGGTGCCTCCTTTTTCGAGTACTTCAAGCGATTTTTCTATATCAATATCGAATCCCATGCTTACTAAACAATTTATTTGGGTTTTTGGTCAGTATTTCAGGTAAATTTTTTTTAAACAAGATTTGAGTAAACTTTCATCAGGTTAGCGGCTACTTTTTCTTCGTCAAATATTCTGGCGTGCAGCAATCCTTTTTCAACCATTCTTTTAGCGGTATCCGGATTTTTCAGAACGTTGGTGATTGCGGCACCCAGTTGCTGCGCGTTATGGGGATCACAATATAGAGCGGCATCGCCGCCGGTTTCGGCAAAACAGCTTCCGGTACTGGTTATCACGGGCACTCCTGAATAAAGCGCTTCGAGAATCGGAATTCCAAATCCTTCAAAAACAGAAGGATACACAAAAACTGTGGCTCCCTGGTACAAGGCGGGCAGATCAGCGGATTCAATGGCATGCCTGAAAATTACACTATCCCCGGCAGGGTTTTGCTTCAGATATGCTTTGATTTCAGTAAGATAAGCTGTGGCCTTACCTGCAATTAAAAGCGGAACATCAATTTTTTCATTCAGATATGCGTTTATAAGCGTGAGTACATTTTTTCTTTTTTCGATGGTCCCCAGGTAGAGTATATACTTTCCCGGAAGATCATATTTTTTCAGTACTGATTCTTTTTCTTCAACAGGCACCGGGATCCGGAAAACCGGGTTACAGGTTTGATAAACTACTTCTATCTTTTTAGGATCAGTACCAAAAAATGTGATTATATCTGCTTTTGTTGCTTCGCTGGTTGCAATTATTTTATCCGCAACACGGCAGGCATGCCTGAATTTCTGCAAATAGATCTGCCGGTCAACCAGGGGGTAATATTCAGGAAATCTTAAAAATATAAGATCGTGAATGGTAACAACTGATCTCACACCGGTTTTTTTGATACTCCATGGGAGTTCGTTACTCAGTCCATGAAAAATATCCAGCTTATGATTTTTAACCTGCCTGTGTATTCCCCATGATCGCCATAAAGAAGGAAATGAACTGTAAAGACCGGGTTC
>JBBSBT010000663.1:0-1737 GCA_038250985.1 Bacteroidales bacterium | reverse complement strand
CTCTTGCCGGGCTTATTCTCGAACTCGCGGGGAAAATGCCTGCCACCGGCGAAACATTCAGTCTCGGGGAGTTTAATTTCCATATTGAATCCGTCGATAAAAGAAGAATCAAGAAAGTTAAAATATCGACACCGTTAAAAAGAGGAGACCCTAATTAAACCCGACAAAGCAGGAAGTACTTATTTACCTGAAGTTTCATTTGTTTTCCTCTTGATATACCAGCCCGTCTTTGCAGGCAATAAAAATTTGTCCGCATCGTTTTATCACACATAATTTTAAAAAAATGCCTTCACAAAAACCATCCTCCATTAAGCCCGGATCTCATAAGTCAATTGCCGCTGCTCTCCTGGGTTTGTTTATTGTAACCGGGATTATGATTATCACATCGTGCAACAACGATTATACACCCAAGCCACGCGGTTACTTCCGAATTGCCCTTCCCGAAACAAAATATATTCTCCTCGATTCGGTTTATCCCTATACATTCGAATACCCGGCGTATGCACACATCACCAACGATCCGCTGTCGCCGCAGGAAAAAAATTGGATTAATATTGAGATGCCTGTATTTCATGGCAGGATTCATATCAGCTACAAGACTTTGATAGACGAAAAAAGCCTGGTACAATTCACAGAAGATACCCGGACCCTTGCCCTCAAGCATATGTCGAAAGCCAGTGGGATCAGGAATATAGCCATCGATGATCCTAAACGACAAATGTATGGTTTGGTGTATGAAATCAACGGTATGGGTGCTGCATCTCCTTATCAGTTCTATCTTACCGACAGTACAAGGCATTTTTTGCGCGGATCGCTGTATTTTGACGCAGTGCCTAACAACGACTCACTTGCCCCGGTTATCGACTTTGTAAAATCAGATATCCGGCATCTGTTCGAAACCATCAACTGGAAGTAAGGGAAAATACCTTTTAAAGGCTGCCGAAGGTAATTGCGTTGTAAAAGTAAAAACAATACAAAAAACAGCATTAACAATAATATTTGGCTGTAGTATGCAATTGCGTTGTAAAAGTAATTTAATTTAATAAAACAGGGTTGACAAAAAGGTATTTATAGAAAAAGCAACATTACATTTACAAAATGCCTATGTTTCATGCCAATAATATACCAACATAAAGTTAGACTATAGCCAAATAGTTTTGTAACTCATTCTCTTAGTTTGTATTATCCCGAAGGGATAACAGGTTTATAGAATGAAAGGATATTATCAATTCTGCGACCCCTCCGGGGTCGAACTTATCAATATAACTAAATAAGCTATAAACCTTTGATGCCTTTGGCATCTGGTTTTTCAATGTATTTACATAGTCATTTATTATCCTATATGGTAACATACCCTGCACTAAATCCCCTTTAAACAACTTGTATCCTTCAAAAAAATATTTCCCTATACTTTTGCCTCTATTCATTAAACCATTATTCCTTTACAACTCCAGCAGGTAAATCCTTATGCATCATTAATATTTGATGGTACCATAAGAACGCAAGCAAGAAGAGAAATTTATTGAAATTGCAGCTGTATTTGTTCCAATGATGTTGGCCTTTAATAAGCGTCCATACATTTCTCCTGATAATTACTGATACTCCACATGCTTTCGATTCGTTGTGAACCGAAACTATCCGAACTGTAAATATATATACGCTAAACTGCTTTATCACGGCTTTCAGTATGAAGATGAAAAGATAAAGTGTACTTTTGCAGTGCGTTGTAAACCTGTT
>JBBSBT010000662.1:0-1737 GCA_038250985.1 Bacteroidales bacterium | reverse complement strand
TCTTGCAGACTGATTACCAATAGTTGCCGATATTTTGTTAATTTTGACTGAACATATCTAGATAGTAAACGTTTCTGATAAAAAACATATATGGATGAGTTATCCTTTCTGAGTAATGCCGACAGCGAAATGATCGAGGAATTATACCGGCAGTACAAACAGGATCCGGAAAGTATTGAGATCGGCTGGCGTAGATTTTTCCAGGGTTTCGAATTCAGCGGTAAAATAATTCCACAGTCCGACATGAAACCCGGCGAGTTTAAAGTGATCGACCTGATAAACGAATACCGCAAACGGGGCCATTTATTCACTAAAACCAACCCGGTTCGTGCACGCCGGACCTATTTACCAACCCTTCATATCGACAATTTCGGACTCACTGAAGAAGACCGTGAACAGGTATTTAAAGCCGGCGGAGAAATAGGAATTGGTGATGCCACGCTTAATACCATTATCGAACATCTCGAAAAAACCTATTGCCAAAGCGTCGGCGCCGAGTATGCCTACATCCGCCGTCCTGAAATCCACGAATGGCTGATGGCCCGGATGGAACATACGCAAAACACACCTTCGTACAGCCGCGAGAAGAAACTTCATATTCTGAAGGAACTTAGCCGGGCTGTACTTTTTGAGAAATTCCTGCATAAAAAATACATCGGGCAGAAACGTTTCTCTCTCGAAGGCTGCGAATCGCTTATCCCTGCAATTGATGCCATAATTAATAAAGGAGCCGAAACCGGAATTGCTGAATTCATTATCGGAATGCCGCACCGCGGAAGGCTCAATGTTTTGGCCAATACACTTGGCAAACCCGACCAGGATATTTTTAACGAGTTTGAAGGCAAGGAACTGGACGACGAACACTTGCTGGGAGATGTAAAATACCATCTTGGCTTTTCGTCGGAACGTATCACTGCCGATGGCCGAACCTTACAGATTTCGCTGGCGCCCAATCCTTCTCATCTCGAAGCGGTTGGCCCGGTTGTTGAAGGCATCACCCGCAGTAAGATAGAGACCGATTATAATAACGATTATAACAAGATAATTCCCGTCATTATTCATGGTGATGCTTCCATTGCCGGCCAGGGTGTGGTATACGAAACACTGCAGATGTCGGAACTCAAAGGTTACACAACAGGTGGCACGATTCACCTGGTAGTTAACAACCAGATCGGGTTTACCACCAATTACCTGGATGCACGCAGCTCGGTATATTGTACCGATGTGGGAAAAACCACACAATGCCCTGTTTTTCATGTAAATGCTGACGATGTCGAAGCTGTGGTTTATACCGTTGAACTGGCTGTTGAATACCGCCAGCGTTTTCACAAAGATGTTTTTATTGACTTGCTTGGTTATCGCAAATACGGCCACAACGAAGGTGATGAGCCACGGTTCACTCAGCCTATTTTGTATAAGATCATCGAAAAGCACGACGATCCGCGCACCATCTATGTTAATAAACTGATTGAGCAAGGTTCCATTACTGCCGAAGAAGCTTCAGGTATTGAAAAAGCATTCCTGGCTGAACTGGAGCAGGAAATGCTCGAGTCGAAAGAAGATGAAAAAGCCCGTGTAATTACTTTCCTCGAAAAGTCGTGGCAAAAACTCCGCCCGGCTACCGAAGCTGATTTCCTTAAAACGGTTGATACAAGTGTACCTTTCGATCTGCTGCTTGAAATGGCACAAAAAATTACAAGTTTGCCACATGGGAAACCTTTCTTTAAAAAACTGGTC
>JBBSBT010000661.1:0-1740 GCA_038250985.1 Bacteroidales bacterium | reverse complement strand
CTCTGTTAAAGAATATGCGCGTTCGGTGGTTGAATTATAATTGTTTAGATTTTTATTGAAATTACCGGCATGCGACTCGTTTTTCAATAGCATGCCGGTAGCTCGATAATTTGCCGCATTTAATACTTTATGATGTGAATTGCACATCTAAAGATCAAATTATCCCAGGCGTATCCCGGCACTTTAGGCACAACTGGACTTCCTTCTGATCAATATCTTCAATATAGGTGCTCAATCGCATTACGCAGGTCGGGATATGATAGTGAATCAGGCCAAATGCGTGTCACAGTTTATGGATAACTTCCTTTATAAAACGCCGGAGCAATAGTTACTCATCGAGGAAAAGCAGATAAATGAAATACTGGAAATGCCAGGCAGGGAAGAGAAGTTTCATATGTGAGTATTCCATCTGAATTTCCTGTAATTGACATATATAGCTACAATTACATTTTTTCAAACAAATTTTCCCCTGGTTAATCATAATAAATAAATTTCTTGAAACGAACTATCCCCGAGGCAGAGCCATAGGGGTATTTCGCTCGTTTCATTTTGACCTAAAGGCACATCAGCCGAAATTTATTTATTGCACCTCACCCAAAACTGTTCAAAACAGTTTTCACCTCTCCTCAAGGAGAGGTGAAATAGGAACCCCGAGGCAGAGCCACGGGGAATTCTTTCGATTAAAATACTGATAAATAGCCATATTATATTATTGTTGTACTATTCATTTTATATCAATAGAAATAATATCTTTACCCGCAAAGAGAGAACAAAAAAGTTTAACTCATAAACAAAATTAACCATGAAATTCTTTGCCGTTTTACTGCTGGTCCTGACTCCATTCTGTTGGATTTCCGCTCAAAATTTACAGCCTTATATTTTAGGATTTGAAACTACAGAAACCGTTTCGGCAACAGGTGAAAAAGTCAAGTCAAATCTCGAACAAAATGAGCTTAAGGTCGTTGGTTCCTATCAACCGGCCAACGACAAGAATCGGATGATTATAGTTTTCAGTTCCACTGACCTTGAAAATGCTGTTAAAAAAACTGGCGGATTAACCGGGTTTGCAGCAGCACTAAGAATTGGCATCACCAGTGAAAATGGTAAAACAATTGTCTCATATACCAATCCTGCTTATTGGGGAAACGCATATTTCAGAAGTGATTTTGATAAAGTAGCACCTTTTTACACCAATCTTACCAAACATATTGAAACTGCCCTGAAAGCTTCAGGCGTCTTTATCGGAAAACCATTTGGTTCCAAAGAAGGATTATCAGTTAAAGATTTACGCAAATACCATTACATGCTCGGAATGCCATATTTTGACGAGCCGGTGGAACTTGGAAGTTTCAGCAATTATACTGTTGCACTTGCCAGAGTTGAGGCATCAGTTAAAAAAGGAATTCCTAATGTTAAAATGGTTTATAAGGTCACAATTCCCGGTACGGAATTAACCCTCTATGGTTTTGCTCTTTCGGGGGAGAAAGGCGAAAGCCAGTTTATGCCGATTATTGATATAAGCAAACCGAAACATACGGCTTTTTTACCGTATGAGGTTTTAGTAATGGGCAATAAGGTCCTTATGCTTCACGGGCGTTACAGAATCGCTCTTTCGTTTCCGGACCTCAGCATGGGAACATTCAGTAAGATCATGTCAACACCCGGTAATATCGAAGATTTGCTGAAACAATTGGTAAAATAGCTACGCTATAGTATTGGGCTATAACTCCTTCGGGGTGG
>JBBSBT010000660.1:0-1744 GCA_038250985.1 Bacteroidales bacterium | reverse complement strand
GCATTGAACGCCGCAGGCATTGAACACGAAGTATTAAACGCTGAAAGCACTTGAACGCGCAGCATTGAACGCCGCAGGCAATTGAACACTTGAACGAACTGAACAAATATTTAAATGGTTCTCAGAACAAAACCCATCGGAAAACTCTACTACCGCATCGGCGAAGTGGCTGATATGTTTAAGGTAAATACTTCGCTGATCAGGTATTACGAGAAAGAATTTGATATTATTAAACCACACCGCAATAAAAAAGGGAATCGCCTTTTTACCCAAAACGATGTGGATCATTTTCATGCCATATTTCACCTGATAAAAGAGAAGGGATACACCCTGGAAGGCGCAAAGCTTCAGTTAAAGGAAAACCGCACCGCGAATAACGCTCCCGAACAGGATATTAAGAATTCATTGCTGCGGATGAAACGATTTTTAATGGAGCTAAGAGAACAATTATAGAAGATCAGAAATATTTTTTCTCTATAAGAAATTCAGTCACATATTCATAAACGCCTTCTTCGAGAGAATAAAACGGAGCGGGATACCCGGCAACCGATTTAAGTTTAGTCATAACCGCTTCGGTAAAATACTGGTAATTTTCGCGGATATCCATAGGCGTGTCAATAAATTCAATTTTTTCGGGGATTTCAAGCGCTTTGAAAACCGCTTTCGCCAGGTGCAGGAAAGCACGTGCCTCGCCTGTTCCCAGGTTATAAAGTCCTGATTGTGGCCTGGTATGCATCATAAAATATAATACGTCAACCACATCTTTTACATATACAAAATCACGCAGTTGCATACCATCCTTAAATCCTGAGCGGTGCGAGCGAAAGAGCCTAACTTCTCCGGTTTCGTTTATCTGCTTGAAAGCATGTAAGATAACCGATGCCATTCGTCCTTTATGATATTCGTTCGGGCCGTAAACATTAAAAAATTTCATCCCCGCCCAGAAAGGAGGCGTCTTTTTCTGTTTCAGAGCCCAGCTATCAAAATCATTTTTCGATTCACCATAGGGATTTAAAGGGCGAAGGCTGTCAACAACAGAATGATCGTCAACATATCCGTGTTCTCCCATTCCGTAAGTGGCTGCAGATGAAGCATAAATAAGTGGTATCTTGTATTCTGAACATGCTTTCCATACTTTTTTTGAATAATTAAGATTCAGCCGGTTGAAAATTTCAACATCAAATTCGGTCGTATCGGTACGGGCACCAAGGTGATACACAGAGTCAACTTCAGTGTGATGTTTCTGAAGCCAGTTAATAAATTCATCGCGATGTACATGCCCGGAAATTGATTTGTGATCCAGGTTATGGTTTTTCAACGGGTTGCTGAAATCGTCGACAACAATAATGTTGGTTAATCCCTTGTTATTGAGTTTGTTTACCATACAACTGCCAATAAATCCGGCTGCTCCTGTAACCACTGTATATTTCATAATTGCTGAATATTTAGTTTACAAAGTTAAGGTAATAAATCTTATTCGATTTCCACTTCACTTATTAAAAGCCACGCTTTCTGATTTTCACCGGGTTGGGTTACAGCACATCTTGCTTTGATACGGATATATTGAATCTCCAGGTTATCAAAGTCCCGCGAAAGCATTGCGGGTCCGTCGGGAAGGCTATTATCATATCCGCCCGGATAATACGTGTTCAGAAGATTAAAGGTTATGCCGTCGGCAGAAGAATAAAATTCAACAGAGGAAGGCAGTAATATCATGGCCGAAGGTAATTGAAGTACATCTAAT
>JBBSBT010000659.1:0-1768 GCA_038250985.1 Bacteroidales bacterium | reverse complement strand
CACCCATCAAAGATGATATTATGAATAATCTGGCGAACCTTTAGCTCACGAACACCTTTTAAAATACGCAAGATGTGAGTAATTCCATCTGACCCGTAAAAAAATAAGAAAGACCAGATGAAAAAAGCAATTGCGAAATTTATATTAAAACTCATAGGATGGAAAGTGTTGATCAACATTCCGCCCGATGCGAAAAAATTTGTAGTGATGATGGCTCCTCATACCAGCAACTGGGATTTTCTGCTTGGCTGGCTTGGATACATGTCGATTGGTGTGGATGCAAACTATCTGATTAAAAAGGAAGCTTTCGCTTTCCCGCTGGGGCCTTTTTTAAAAGCTCTCGGAGGGTTGCCGGTCGACCGGCAGTCCAGCACCAATATTGTGATGCAGGTCGTAGAGATGTTTAAAGAAAGAGATAGTCTTTTTATTACCATCACGCCTGAAGGTACTCGCAGTTTGCGCCATACCTGGAAACGCGGATTTTATCATATTGCTGACACTGCAAAAGTGCCGATAGCTTTCGGGTTCCTCGACTATAAAAATAAAATCGGGGGTATTGGCGGAATGCTTATAACAACCGGCGATTATGATGCAGATTTGAAAAAGATAGAAGCGTTTTATATGGATAAACAAGCCAGATATCCTGAGAAATTTAACCTGAGCCCTCAGTATCGGAGCTAACTTGCTTTTGACTAATCCGGATAACTGTTTTTTTAGAAAATTAATCATGCAACTTCTTACACCACTTCATTTTACGGATTACGAACTTATTGATTCGGGCGGTTTCGAAAAGCTGGAACGCTTTGGGCAGTATGTTATTATCCGTCCTGAACCCCAGGCAATCTGGAACCGATCTATGAATGAAGCGGAATGGGAGAAAATGTCATCTGCAGCCTTTAAGCTGGAGAAGAACGACAGCGAAAAAGGACGCTGGATTCTCAAAAAAGGAATGCCGGAACAATGGCGGATTACTTATGCTTACAAGCAGATGAATTTCAGTGTACGGCTTGGCCTTACTTCATTCAGGCATATAGGGGTTTTTCCTGAGCAGGCGTCTAACTGGGATTATATTTATGACCAGGTTGCTACATCAAAGGAGCATAACCCCAAAGTCCTCAACCTATTTGCTTATACTGGCGCCGCTTCATTAGCTGCACGGGCAGCAGGGGCGGAGGTTGTTCATGTTGATTCGGTTAAACCGGTCATCACCTGGGCGCGCGAAAATATGGAAAACAGCGGGCTTTCCGATATCCGCTGGGTGGTGGAAGACGCTCTTAAATTTGCACAGCGTGAAGTGCGCCGGGGAAATACCTATTCAGGCATCATTCTCGATCCGCCTGCTTATGGGCGGGGTGCTGATGGTGAAAAATGGATACTCGACGATAATCTGAATGAAATGATACAGCTTTGCAGCCAGTTGCTATCGCCCCAAAACAGTTTCCTGATATTAAATATGTACTCAATCGGATTTTCAGCACTGGTTGGTAATAATTTGGTCAACAGTTATTTCGGCAGGGGTGATAAGAACGAATTTGGGGAATTATACTTAGCCGACCGTTTTGGCAAGAAACTCCCTCTCGGGACTTATGTGCGATTCAACAGGTAGCATTAATCGTAATAGAAATTCATCTCAAAACATTTAATTAGTATTCGCAATTGGCGATTTGCCTGATTCATTTGAATTTATATATCAAATTCTGCTGCTACAACCCGGGATGCCACTCAAACAAAAATAAATTTTTGTTGTTGTGATGTGTGCGCAAACATT
>JBBSBT010000658.1:0-1776 GCA_038250985.1 Bacteroidales bacterium | reverse complement strand
TATCCGGCCTCACTTCAGGTGTTCTTAGCCATTCTGCTTCAACCATCATTCCTATTGCGGAGTATTGCATTTCAAAATGCTCCGGATTGGATTTTGTATTTATGATTTCTCCAAAAAAATGTTTCCTGTTTTTGGTACATAAGGTTACAAAATAGATTCCGTCGGATGCATAATCCCAATCTCTCAGACGTATGGATGAAATCCGGTATTTCCCCTGAAATTTATGCATTTGAATCCTGCATTGAATGTGACTAAAATAATTCCTGTCAGAATAATATAAATTCAGATTATTTTCGATGCCTTATGCACCGCATCTGCCATTTCGGAAACCAGGCCGGAATCTTTCTCAAAAGCTGTGCCGATAACTACAATATCAGCCCCGGCTGCGGCCACTTCGCTGGCATCTTCAGGTGTGCGCAGACCGCCACCGGCAAGCAAAGGAATATTGATGTTTTGTTTTACCTGCTCAATCATGGATAAAGGAACACTATGCTGTGCACCGCTTCCGGCTTCGAGGTAAATCAGTTTCAGCCCCAGCATTTCGCCAGCCATGGCCGTGCAGATAGCGATATCCATTTTATCTGAAGGTATCGGCATGGTATTGCTCATATACTGAACAGCGGTGGTTTTCCCGCTTTCGATCAGCATATACCCGCACGAAATAACCTCGAGCGGACTGAGTTTCAGGTAAGGGGCTGCTATCACATGAAGACCGATCAGCATTTCAGGATTCCGGCCGCTGATAAGTGAAAGGAAAAGTATGCCATCCGCTTTCCAGCTTAGTTGCATGTTGTTGCCCGGAAAAATTATGACAGGAATATCGCTGTTGGCTTTCAGCGTTTTGATACACTGATCCAGGTCATTATTGACCATCAGGCTTCCTCCCACAAAGAAATAATCCACGCCGGATTTCCCTGCATCTATGGCAATGCGTTCAACATCTTTATTCAGTAATTTGTCGGGATCAACCAGTATAGCAAGCTGTTTCCTGCCTTGTTCAGTCCGGGTGAGGATATCCTGGTAAATAGTCATTGTATGCGTTTAAAACGCAAATGTAAAAAAAAGGAGGTAATAAGCACTGCGGAATAAGAGAAACATTTGATTATGAATACAAACCTGATAATTCAGATTTTAAAGCCGGACTTAAGCTGTTGAATTTGTATATTTTAGGAGAATGTAAATTGTCACACAAAGCCACAAAGGGCATTAATAGCGTTGAGTGCTTCTTGTCTTTGTGAGAAAGCTGTTTGGGTTTGAAAAGTCTGGGCCAAAGGATTAAAAAACTTCTTTCGCGATCTTACAAATATTATCCGATTTTCCCATGGTGTAAAAGTGAAGCACAGGTACACCGTACTTAATCAGTTCCTTCGACTGCTGAATGGCCCATTCAACACCTACCTGTCTCACTTCCTGGGTGTCGGAACATTTTTCGACCGCCTGAACCAGCGCTTCAGGAATATCAATTGAGAATGTACGTGGCAGGGTTGAAAGTTGCGACTTTAGCGACAGCGGTTTCAATCCCGGGATAATCGGAACCGTTATACCGATTTCGCGGCAGGCTTTTTCAAATTTAAAATATTTCGAATTATCGAAAAACATCTGTGTGACAATATAATCGGCACCGGCATCCACTTTTGCCTTCAGATGTTGTAAATCCGTTGCCCGGTTTGGTGATTCCACATGCTTCTCGGGATAACCGCCGACACCAATACAGAAATTGGTAGGAACAGGATTCAGGATGTCTTCCTCCAGAAAAGTGCCCTGGTTCAGTTTGAT
>JBBSBT010000657.1:0-1776 GCA_038250985.1 Bacteroidales bacterium | reverse complement strand
GCGGTTAACTATCGATTTCGAAACTTTGCGGTATCGCTCATTCTGAACATTAAAATTAGACTGAACAAAAAGCTGTGCGGAAAATGCTTTGATGATCCGTATTCCGGAAATGGTTTCGTCGGTGATATTGAGCAACCGCCCAAGCAGCGACTGGCTTTCGGTTGCACTTTTCCTGAGCCGTTTGGCTATTCCTGCAATCAGCGAGGCTGCTATCGGGAAAAACACAACGGTAAACAAGGTGAGCCTCATCGACATCGCGAAGAGCAGGATAATATAAACGATCAGTTGTAGCGGATCGCGAAACAACACCTGCACGGAACTGACAATGGAGTTTTCAATTTCGGATACATCCGTTGACATCACCGACAATAAATTCCCCTTTTGCTGGCGATGGAAGAACCCCATATGCAAGGTGCTTAGTTTATGAAAAAGGGATTTCTTGAGCCTGTAAACAACCCAGGTGCGCATCCTTGTCAGAACCCGCTGCGACATATACCGAAACCCGTTGGCCAGGAATACACTTACTACTATTATGGCACAGATCGCTTCGAGGGCCACCACTTTGCCATGTGAGCCGGCAATATAGAAATAGCCATACTGAAAAAACGATTTCAGGTATTCCAACGAAAACGTGAATTCAGGAAGTTGGGCTACTGTAGCTTTAGCACTCACATTGAAAAGAACATCGAACAAAGGTATAAGCAGGGTGAAATTCAGTGCCCCGAAAATAATGGAAGGGATAACATAAAGTATATATTCAGGAATGTAGTTCCTGTAAGGTTTTGCAAAAGCGAGGAGTCGCAGGTATGTATTCACAAATAAGGAGTTAAGCAAAAACAAATGAATCGGCTAAATTAAGAATAATTTGGTTAGGTGTGTTTTATAGAGCCGGGTGTCATAAGCCGACGCAATTTCATGGGTGCCCGGTTCCGGGTGCCGGATGTCTTATATTCGCCTTTTGATCAAAATACTACCGTCAGCCAGATAACTATCCGCTTCTCCCGTAAAAATTAAACATTACTCTTTCTGTCAGTGTTTATTCGTTACTTTGCAATTAAAAACCATCGAATTGTAATGATAAGTATAATTACGACCATACATAACGGTCTGCCGATGAACAGGCTTTTTTGGGAATATCTCACCCGGTATACCTATCATCCTTTTGAACTGATCGTTATTGACAACCACAGCAACGACGGAAGCACGGAGTTTTTCAAATCGAAAGGTGCGGTGGTCATTGAGAATGCAGCAAATTACTCGTACCCGGTTTGCCAAAACCAGGGAATAGCCCAGGCAATTTATGATGTTATGGTATTTATAAATAACGACGTAATCGTTTCACCACAATGGGATAAACGACTTCTGGATGCAGCCAATGCCAACGGCCTCGAAATAATCACCCCGGTAGGAATTGAAATGCTCGAGGATGAAGCCGCTACAAAAACTATAAAGCGTAAGTGGTTGCGGGTAAAAAACCCATTGGCTCTTTTGGGTTTCAGCCTTGTCAACCTGAAACTGATGCACCGGCTGATGTATGGAAACTGGACAAACTTTTCGAATAAGCGCTTTGAACGTTTCGACCATGCTGTAAAAGAAGGATTTGTGGGAAATACCGTGATGATGAAACGTTCAGCGATTGACAAAATAGGCCTTTGGGACGAACGCATACAAGGCGCTGACTTTGATTTATATATTCGTTCGAAGAAACGCAACCTGGAGCAAAAGGACCTGAAACCGGTTCATGTAGCCCTGGGAGTTTTTATCCATCACTATATC
>JBBSBT010000656.1:0-1794 GCA_038250985.1 Bacteroidales bacterium | reverse complement strand
ACCATCCATAAACAGCACTTCGGCTGGAATGGAGGCATTAAGACCTGTTTTTTCATTCCACTTACGCCATGAATCAACGCCACCTGGGATGTTGTTTATCCTGAAAGGCTGGAAAAAGAATGGAATTGACATGGAAGCCCGGGCAAAATCAGCCGGATTTGCTTTTTCAGGATTGGTATAAAACAACTCTGACATTTCGGGGAACACAATTTTACTTTGGGTGGTGATATCGGCAGCAATAATGGCAATCTGTAATAAATCCCCCATTGTGCTGTATTCAACATTGGTAAGCCTGTTCTTCAGGGAATTCCCATCACTTACACCGGCATCCCGAAGAAGTTGCAGATCACCCATATTTGTGATTTTCTTCTGGTTCAGAAGATTTTTCATCCATTCGTGGAAGTTTTTACCAGGATTGAGGCCAAAGTCGTCGCGGAAATTATCGACCACCTGAGCTCCTTTTAATGCAAGTTTCAGATTGCTGACATCTCCCAGCAATGCATCCACAAATTCACGGGCATCATGGTCGCCATCGACAAAATCGATGAGCTTTTTATTGCAGAGACATTCCAATATCCAGGTACTTTTAGCTTCATCAACTCTTCCGGCTGCAGCCATTAACAAAGTATTTATTGAACCCGCTGATGTACCGGCCAGGCTCATAAACCTGATATTCATTTGCTCGAGAACATAAACATATCCTACCAGTGCTACTCCTAAAACGCCTCCGCCTTCCTGCACCAGGTCGACATACTGGTGCCCCTGCTCATCAATTATGTCTGAAAAATTTTTATCCGGACCAACGGTCTGTTTCAAATCCTCCAGGATACCGAGCACCAAACCATTTTCTGTAAAATCTGTTATTTTCATAATTTCGATTATTTAAGTGAATAATTTAAATGGGAACAAAAGAGAAATCCAGGTTTTCCAGATAAGGAGTATCCGCAACTATTATGCAATAAGGCTTAACAACAGTAAACTCAGTAAAACAACATAAACGAAGTGCGGCAACTCATTTAACAGCATCATAATCAGCTGTAAAAAGGGACAAAATCATTGTTTCATTTCAATAACCTTAAGAGTATATCAATTAAAACAAGCACCTCCCCTAATCAGCGTCAATTGGAAACCGAAGTTAACAGCACTATTGAACGCTTTAACAAAACCTGGCTTACAAGCAATGACCGACAATTAAAATCAATCAGGATGATTATAACAAGAACAAATAACAATTTTAAAACAACCAACTTGCTAAAATGTGCGATGAGCAAATTTATTTTTAAAAATAATGAATTTGAAAAACAGAAACTCTGCTTTTAAATATTTGAATATGTTTGCATTAACTAAATTATGCATAGAAAAAACAAAGCTTCCGATTTTCTGCTGAAAAATGCAGGATGATTAAAATAGTAAAACGCAAGCTGAAAAATGTTCTTATCGATGAAACCGGAGTATGGATCAATCATGAGCAATTGAAAAATCTATCGCAAGAATAAACTTATATGTACATTATTGAATATAAACAATTTACATGGTTTTATAACGAAACTAACTATGAATATTACATTGTTTAAAAGGGCTATATGACGTTGAGCTTATATTAATTGTACCTTTGCAACGAAAAACCCGGTGATGTTTGAAAACCTGAACCAACCTTATCCTTTCCATAATAACTTTAAACATAACCTGCGCACCATTACTTTTGTATGCATGGGGTTTATGCTGATTATGCTGTATTTTCAGCCTTTTGGCATAAATTTCCTGGCATCGCCCAAGGATGGATATTTTGTTCTT
>JBBSBT010000655.1:0-1803 GCA_038250985.1 Bacteroidales bacterium | reverse complement strand
GGACCGGGTGCCTGCAATGTATCCAGTTCCGATGGTTTTGACCAGGCCAGGTAAATGCGTCCGTCAGCAGTGCCTGTTTTCTCAACACTTACATTGGTAATGATCGGAACGCCCTTTTTTAACTGTGCGCATGCTTCGTTCGAAGCATAGCTTTCAGCCCCGTCGGGATAGGTTGCCACAACCATATAGCAATAATCGATGCCGCGCGAAAGATCGCTGTCAACAAATGCAGTATCGGCGGTATTTTTTGTTGCAATGAGCTGATAGCCTGTGTAAAACGGAACCCCGGTTTCGCAGTATCCGGCCGTATATCCATATTTCCCGTTTCTCCGGTATATTTTGTACCCGGTCACATTAGAACAACGGTTCTTGTTCCAATCCAACTCTATGGTATTTCCTGAGGGTGTAGCTGTAAGGTTTTTGGGAGCAGGACCAATGACAGTAATGTTCATGCTTTTCAGATCGAAAAGATTTACCGGTAGCGCATTATCAGTAGCTTTAAAATATACCTGGTAAGGATTTTTACGTACATGAGTACATTTTGTTTCCCATCTGAAAATACCTGAATTCCGGCCTGCTGAGTCATTTGGCGCCGAAAATACAGCCGGATTTGCAATCTGGAACGGAGCGCCTGCGGCTGTGAGCTTTATGTTATTCGTGTCAACATCGCGAGCTACTATCCTGAACTGAAGTGTAGTGCCTGCTTCCACACAGGTGTCTTTCACAGGATCCAATACAGGCGGATTGTTGTCGCAGGTTACGATTGTGATCTGCATATCGCGGGTAACATATCCTATCTTCAACCCATTTCGCCATTCTTCTATCAGGAAAGCAATGTTATATTCGCCCTGCATCTTTGGATTTTGCCACAGTATTTCGCCGGTTAAGGGATTCATGGTGAAGGTACTGCCTACATTGGAACCTACCTGGTTTGGAAGCTGGTAACCTGGGATATTATCACCACCTGCTCCCCGGCAGGTCACGAATCTGAATGAAAGACTGTCGCCATCGGGATCATATGCCCCTGGATTGTGGATAAACGGCTGATTGACACATCCCTGGTCTATGGGTGGCAACAGCAGCAGAGGTGATGAATTTGCCCCGATAAACGGATTGATAATCAGTTCTGTTTCTATATATAGCGGGACCTCAACCGAGTTCGGGATATTTTGTATGCCATAATTCCGGTTAGGATCTTCCAGCCAGATTTTATATGTGGTAGCCCCGGGGTAAGTATGTCTTCCGATATAAAGATTTCTTTTAATATCAGGACCGACAATTTCACCGGTATGACCTTGCTGACTCACCGGCCCGTTGCTTCGTGGCAACACTGTACTCGTATTATCACCCCAGTGGATTTCGAGTTCAAATCTGTCGGCCGGGCTGGGAGCATAGGAATAAGTGACAATGGTAACTTCGTAAGTTAATCCCGATATATACCTGAAAGTAATCTCACCTGCACGCTGATGAGTAGCCATTAACGGGCCTGCAAACCAGGTAAATATCATAATCAGGATGAGATATCTCTTCATAATAAGTATTAATCAGGCGGTATGTTACCCGTTGCAATGGCCCCGGTTTAGCATCCAAACTCCAAAAGTACAAATTAAGCTTTTATTTGAAGGACTTTAATTGCTATGTTTCTAACTTTTATTGTCGTTAACTCTTCGAAGCACATCTTTGATTTAAAAATGACCTTTTCTACTGGTACTCAGTAATTATTTTTACTTGCCGGAAAAATCTATTAAGAACTACCATTTATTATACGTCAGCATCTTTTTTGATTTCAGAATTACAATCAAT
>JBBSBT010000654.1:0-1812 GCA_038250985.1 Bacteroidales bacterium | reverse complement strand
TATCTTCGCGACAAGTCTCTTGCGCTGAATGCCTTGCTTAAAGCAGATCCGGATAATCCACAGGTAACTGAATTGCTGAAAAGCATATCAACCGAATTGAAAAACACTAGGTATTGCTCTACACAGGAAACCGCTTTTGCCTTGCTGGCAATCGGAAAACATGCACGAAAAGCCGCGGCTTCGGATATTACGGCGCAGGTTTCGGTGGATGGCAAATCCGTCGGTAATTATAACAATAAGGATTTACAGCTGCCCGTTGATATAAATAATAAATTAGTAACTATTACCGCCAAAGGAAAAGGGACGCTTTACTATTATTACGAAATGTCGGGCATAAAAATGTCACCCAATGTGGCAGATGAAGATAACCACCTGAAGGTACGCCGCCGTTTTCTTGATCGCAACGGAAATGAGATCAATGGGAATTCTTTCAGTCAAAATGACCTTATCGTGGTTGAGATAACCGCCCAGAGCGAAGCAGGGATGAATGTTGAAAATGTGGCCATTACCGATTTGCTGCCGGCTTGTTTCGAGATTGAAAATTCGCGCCTTGTGGCTGAACGTGAAATGGACTTTATGAAAAATCGTTCCACAGCCGAATATACCGATATCCGCGACGACCGCATCAGTTTCTTTACCGCACTGAATGGCACTGCCAAAACCTTTTATTATACTGTAAGGGTGGTAAGCAAAGGAACTTTTGTGATAGGCGCTGTTTCGGCTGATGCCATGTACAACGGGGAATATCATTCTTATTCGGGAAGCGGGAAGGTTAGTGTAAAATAATGAATAACGAATAAGGAATAGTGAATAATGCAAACGGGTGATGCGATTTTAAATCGCATTTTGCCTGAAAAACAAATAGTAAAAAGCGAATAACAATCATAATAGCTATCGGGAGTGAATAATGAAAATTGAAAAATCGCACTCTTTGCAATGTCAGTGCGTGACTTAAAGCCGCACTCTTTCTGGATTAAAGAAATAATTTACCTGATTTAATAAAATTATTAAATACCCAATGCTTCATCACATTCAGCCTCATATATTCAATAATACTTTTATTGAGAATGCTTCTGAAAATGAAGCTGATCACATCCTTTGTTACAAAGACAACTCGATTTTATTGGTTCAAAGAGAAAACGAACTTGTAATTCCAAAACGCAGTGATTTCGCTGAGGTTTTTCCGAATGATGCTACACAATATCTGTTCTCGCTCGATGGAGTGCATTGCTTTTTATTAAGAGAATATAGCGGAAACAATCCGGATTTTGTTTTCCGGGAACATATGTTTCTGCGAACCATGCCGAACAGGGAATCAGCTTATATCGGAGCCGTCGGGTATCAACTTAATGTGTGGATGGATGAGCATCAGTTTTGTTCGCGTTGTGGCACAAAAACGAGTTTCAAAAAAAGTGAGCGTGCAATTCGTTGTCCGGCATGTGAATTAACGGTGTACCCTAAAATTTTACCAGCCGTAATTGTTGCCATTACGTGTAACGACAAAATTCTGCTTGCAAAAGGTACGCATTACCGCTTTAATTTTTACTCGCTTGTTGCGGGTTATGTTGATATCGGGGAATCGCTCGAAGAAACTGTTATCCGTGAAGTAAAAGAAGAAGTCGGGATTGAAATAAAGAATCTACGATACTATGGCAGCCAACCCTGGCCATTTTCAAGTTCCATGATGATTGGCTATTTTGCTGAGGCGGATGATCAGCAACCAATTATTGTTGATACAAAAGAACTCCATGATGCACAATGGTTCAGCCGTGATAATCTTCCTGAAACACCTGGAAACATTAGTATTGCAGG
>JBBSBT010000653.1:0-1820 GCA_038250985.1 Bacteroidales bacterium | reverse complement strand
GGCAGGCGATAATTTTACCGGCAACCCTATCGTGGATATGTATCCCGACAATGGATACCCGATGATCGAACTAATGAATATGCTTCATTTTGATGTAACTGCCATTGGTAACCACGAGTTCGATATGGGTCAGGAATTGCAGAACAAACGCCGCTTACAGGCCACATTCCCGTTTATCAGCTGTAATATTGACGCTACGGGCGCCGTGTTAAAACAGCCCGATGCCTATGTGATTCTGAAAGCCGGGAAAATAAAGATTCCGTTCCTGGGTATGATTCAGCTTGGTGAAAATGGCTTACCAGATTCGCATCCGTCGCGTCTTGTCGGACTTAAGTTCACCAATGGAATTGAAAAAACGAAGGACTTTATCGGGCTGAAGAAAAAATACGGCATGCTGATCGGCCTGACACATCTTGGCGTAGAGGATGACGAGGTTCTTGCAAAAGACTACCCGCAATTCGATCTGATTATCGGCGGACATTCGCATACCACCCTGAGCAGCCCAATGATGGTTAACGGAGTGATGATCGTTCAGACAGGATCGGGTTTAAAAAATGTAGGGATCACCACGTTGCATATTCGTAAAAGAAAGATTGCTGATCGCAGTTACGAATTGCTTCCCCTGGCACAAATCACCAAAACGGATCCCGCTGTGCAGGCCTTGATTGATAAATACAACAACAACGATGAAATGAAGCGTGTGGTCGGGTATGCCGAAACAGCCTTCAGTAACCATGAAGAACTTGGCAGTATGATGACCGATGCCATTACCTCCCGTTTGAATGTGGATTTTGCTTTTCAGAATGGCGGCGGAATACGCATTTCACACCTTCCGCAAGGTAATATACTGTTGAAAGATATTTTTATCCTCGATCCTTTTGGCAACCAGGTGGTTACTTACACCATGTCAGTTGATGAAATTAAATCGCTGATATGCAATTCGTACAACCGGGGAAAATCGCCCGATCTTGTACCCTCAGGCATGACCTATACGATTATTGTAAACAGTGAGGGTTTATGCAGCGGTGTTGAAATGAAAGATAAATCCGGAAACCCTCTTGATGATACTAAAAAATATACGGTTGGAATAAACAGCTATATTGCAGCCAGCTATAAATTTAATCATTCGGATCCAGGCACAACAAACTACCTGACTTCGGCACAAACCCTGCTTGATTATCTTGGTGATGTTAAAAAGGTAAATTATGCGGGTACACAAAGAGTATCTGTTAAAAAATAAGGTTCTGCTTAAGAAAAATGTAGGTCGGGAATTAAATAAAAACAGCGCAATGAGAATGGTGCATGGTGCTTAGTGCATGGTGCTTGGTGGTCTGCAATCTGGATTTAGAATAAGTGTGTTTTTCAAATCAATTTTACTATGTAGTCATTCCTGAGCACCGAGTACTAAGCACCAGGCACTTACAAATTAGTTACAGCGATCTCCTGAAACACAATCAAAAACAATATTATCCTAATGAAGAGTTCTACCAGGTATCCGGTTTTTTAGCAGCCGGAGGCTGCATGCCTTGTTTCAGGCTTTCAATCATTTTACGGGTGTATTCATCAACCTGTTGCAGGTAATTGTCCCAGACAGGTTTATAAAACTGATCATTCTTATTCATCCAAATTTCGATTGGCCGGCGCGAAATTTCCTTAGAGTTAAAATTTGTGATGGTATACCGGTAGCGGCCCTCTTTTAATTCAAGTTTCATCGTATAATCCACAACTCCTGCCATTAATATGGTGCCTTTTTCGTTTTTCGTAATTTCAAAGCGATGAACGATCTCAATCAATCCTGATTGCGGATCCCTGACTTTGGT
>JBBSBT010000652.1:0-1830 GCA_038250985.1 Bacteroidales bacterium | reverse complement strand
TTCCTCGATCATTTCGCTGTCGGCATTACTCAGAAAGGATAACTCATCCATATATGTTTTTTATCAGAAACGTTTACTATCTAGATATGTTCAGTCAAAATTAACAAAATATCGGCAACTATTGGTAATCAGTCTGCAAGATATACAGGAATTGTTTTATTTATCTCTGACACCGGCCATTTTTTTTAATTTGTGACATTTCTATTGTGATAAATGAACTTCATTTCCGATATACTGTTTCTTTTGCATATATTTTAATGATGTCAGAGAACAGTATAGTCAGAGAACGCTTACCCGCCTGGATGAAATCACCATTTCCTAAAGGTGGAAATTTCTCAAAAGTAAATAACTTAATTGCTGAAAATAAATTAAATACCATATGTTCAAGCGGTAATTGCCCGAACAAAGGTGAATGCTGGAACGCAGGCACAGCCAGCTTTATGATACTGGGTGATAAATGCACCCGCAATTGCAGGTTTTGTTATGTATCAAATGATATTCCCGATCCGGTTGATTGGATGGAGCCACTCCGCTTAGCAAAAACAATACAAAAACTTGAACTGAAACATTGTGTCATAACATCTGTTGACCGCGATGATCTGAAGGACGGGGGAGCCGGATTTTGGGCGAATACGATTCGAAAAGTCAAGGAACTTAACCCGGAACTTACCATTGAAACCCTTATCCCTGATTTTAATGCCGATCCGGAATTAATACAAAAAATTGTGGATGCAGGGCCTGATGTGATTTCACACAATATGGAAACGGTTCGTCGTTTAACCCCAAAAGTCCGAAGTATGGCCCGGTACAATCGGAGTTTACAAGTCATCTCAATAATTTCAAAATCAGGAATTGTTTCTAAATCGGGTATTATGGTTGGACTTGGGGAAACTGAAGAGGAAATATTTCAAACCATGGATGATCTGCGTGCCGTTGGGTGTAAAGTGCTGACTATCGGGCAATACCTGCAGCCCGATGTAAACCTGTTGCCTGTGCTTGAATATATTAAACCTGACATTTTTGAGAAATACAGGGTAGAAGGATTAAAGAAAGGCTTTTCATTTGTTGAAAGTAGTCCGCTGGTACGTTCATCCTACCATGCCGAAAAACATGTAAATGGATGAAATTTTTCCTTTAGTCCTTAATTGAGTCATTAAATTTCAGATTGTGAAAAAGACAAGGCATGCTGTATTAGCTGTGATTGATTTAACTCCCGAAACTTTTATTTTACGGCTCGAGCGAAAGAATTTTGATTTCGAGGCCGGTCAGTATGTTATTCTTCGTGAACCCGGTCATAAGCAAGGTCGCGAATATTCGGTTTATAGCGGAATGGCAGAAAATCATCTTGATTTTTTAATCAGGGAAATTCCATCGGGTAGATTTTCAGGCTATTTACGGAATCTTACGCCAGGATCTGAACTGGATGTTGAAGGACCGCGAGGTTTTTTTATCCCTGATCAGAGGGCGATTCTTGGATCTCCTTCGGTTTTTATAGCAACAGGAACAGGAATCTCGCCGTTTCATTCCTATGTTAAATCCTTTCCTGACTTGAATTATACTGCAGTGCACGGAGTGAAACACACCGCAGAATCGTATGGAAGAGAAGCATTTAAAGCAGGTAGACACATAATTTGTTCCTCACAGGACAATGAAGGTAATTACAAGGGACGGGTGACCGGCTATCTTTATAAATCAGGAATTAATAAAAACTCAGTATATTATCTTTGTGGAAATGCCGGTATGATAGATGATGTAAGCACATTCCTGGAGCATTCGGGGATCAGGGCTGAGAATATACGATCAGAGGTGTATTTTTAAAAGTCTTTTGGC
>JBBSBT010000651.1:0-1836 GCA_038250985.1 Bacteroidales bacterium | reverse complement strand
TGAGATTAAGCGGATTTGTATCAAGCATCCTGATAAAAAACGTAATGCTCCTGCTGAGTTATTTACTGTCGATGCCGATCTTTTGTTAAACGATCCTGAAATTAATGTGGTAGTCGAGCTGATTGATGATGCCGATGCGGCCTGGCATATTGTATCTACCTCGCTTGGCAGCGGGAAATCGGTGGTTAGCGCGAACAAGAAAATGATTGCTGCCCACCTGGGAGCATTGCTCCGTTTACAGGAAGAAAATAAAACATCTTTCCTGTATGAAGCGGCGGTTTGCGGCAGTATTCCGGTAATCCGGAACCTTGAGGAATATTATGATAACGATATGCTGAATTCAGTATCAGGTATTATAAACGGGAGTACCAATTATATCCTGACGAGGATGAATGAAGACGGAATGCCCTATAACGATGCCCTGAAACTCGCCCAGCAACTTGGATTTGCCGAAAGCGATCCTACACTCGACGTACAGGGAACGGATGCAGCCAATAAGCTGACTATCATACTGAACCATGCTTACGGAATTGTATCGGATCCGGGAGACATTATGTGTAAAGGGATAACTCAGCTTCATCCGGCCGACAGCGTTTATGCCAGGGAAAAAGGCTACAGCATAAAGCTTGTTGCACGCGCTCGGCGGGTTAATCATACCGATGTGGCAGCCTATGTTTTGCCCACATTTGTGGGGCCACGGAGCCAGCTTTTTAACGTAAGGTTTGAGTTTAACGGTGTGATAATCGGTACACGACTGGCTGATGAACAGTTTATTTATGGAAAAGGAGCAGGGCGGTACCCGACCTCATCGGCAGTGTTAAGCGATATTGCAGCCCTGCGTTACGATTATAAATACGAATACAAAAAATTACATACCGGTGTTGATTACCGCATTTCGGACAACCATATACTGCGTGTTTATGTGAGTTGCGAAAACATGACCGATATTGATCAGCGTGATTTCATATCCGTTGATGAAACGTATAGCAGCCAGACGCGCAAGTATATTACAGGCACAATCAGTTTTGATAAACTGCGTAATGCAGCCTGGCTTAATAACCCGGCCAACTCGGTTATTGTTTTTGAGGATTCAGGCATTTCCCCGGATCATCATCTCGAAGTACTTGAATAATTGTTTATCTGGTATATTAATCTTCTCCTGACTTTCGCCAGGGGATTTTTTTTTCTGTAAATTCAAAAACTGAATTCAAACCCGGATAAAGATAATAAGTCATCGTTTGATAAAATAATCAGATATTTGCATGAAACAAACCATCTGGAGATGATAAAGATATCAGCGGTTATTATCACTTTTAACGAAGAAAGAAACATTGAACGATGCCTTCAATCCCTCGAAGGTATTGCTGATGAAATAGTTGTTGTTGATTCTTTCTCCACCGATAAAACCGCAATACTTTGTAAACCATTTAATGCCAGGATTTTGCAGCATCCTTTCGAAGGCTATATGCAGCAAAAGTCATGGGCATGCAAACAGGCTGCCTATGACCATATTCTTTCGCTTGATGCGGATGAAGTGCTTTCGACTGATCTCAGGAAATCAATTCTTGAAGTTAAAAATAACTGGCAGGCCGACGGTTACATGTTTAACAGGCTTACCGACTACATAGGGAAATGGATCAGGCATTCCGGCTGGTATCCGGATACAAAACTCAGACTTTGGGACAGGCGAAAAGGTGCCTGGAGCGGAATAAATCTGCACGAAAGTGTAAAAATGTCAGCAGATTCAAAAGTGCAGAAATTATCCGGTGATCTTTTGCATTATTCCTATTATTCGACACAACAGCATCTTAACCAGATAAATAAGTTTACCGAAAT
>JBBSBT010000650.1:0-1839 GCA_038250985.1 Bacteroidales bacterium | reverse complement strand
TGCCGGTCCGGGCGGACTTACTGCCGGCTTGTACCTGTGCCAGTCGAAAGTAAATACGGTGCTTATTGATATCGCACTTCCGGGCGGCCATGTTTCAACCACGCACGAAGTTTCCAACTATCCCGGTTTTATTGACCCTCAACCCGGCTACCTGCTTTCGCACAATATGTCGGAGCAAACCAAGTTATGTGGAACAGCTTATAAAGTGGCAGTTGATGTAACAAAAATTGATCTTGTGAAAAAGGAAGTCGTAATCGATGAATTCGAAACCGTAAAGGCAAAAAAAATCATCATTGCAACAGGAACCTCTCCTAACCTGATGGGAATTCCCGGGGAAAGAGAACTGAAAGGGAAAGGTATTTCCTACTGTGCCACCTGTGATGCAAAATATTATGGAGATAAAGATGTGGTTGTAATCGGCGGCGGAAATTCCGCAGTAGAGGAAGCCGATTTTATCAGCAAGTTTGCAGGCAAGATCACCATGGTTCACCAGTTTGATGCTTTTAATGCCAACAAACAGGCCCAGGAGAAACTTTTTGCAAACCCCAAAATCAATACTCTTTTTGAACACGAACCCAGGTCATTTTACCGAGAAGGCGATAAATTAGTTACTGAGGTTGAGGACCTTAAAACAAAATCCAAAATAAAGCTGGTCAGCGACGGGGTGTTTATTTTTATAGGGATGAAACCCAATATCGAAATGTTCAAAGATAAGCTTGAGCTCGATAGCTGGGGATATATAAAAACGGATGAAGATATGCGTACCAGCATGCCTGATGTGTATGCAGTTGGCGATGTGATCAGTAAAAAATACCGCCAGATCACTACGGCTGTTGCCGATGGAACCATTGCGGCTATTGCCATTGCTAAAGAATTGAATTAACCAGGACTAATAATTCAGACCATGAACAAAAACCAATTAATTATTGAGCAGGTAAGTCCTTATGATGTGCCTACCACAGTTGAAAAACTCATTGAAGTTGCATCCCAGAAAGAATGGCAGAATCCGGCCAATCACGACCTCCAACATTCGCTGGCAAAATCCGGAAAAGATGTACGTCCGGTTCAGGTTGTAGAGATATGCAAGCCGGAGTATTCAGGGAATATGCTTGAAAAAAGCGACGAAAGGATAGTTTCGGTCATGATGCCATGTCGCATATCAGTTTACCAGAAAGAGGACGGAAAAACTTATGTAGCATTGCTTAATATGGCTGCCATGACTGACGGCCTGCCAACTTCTGCCACAAAAGCAATACAGGGAGCCTCGGATGAATCATTCGAAATCGTCAAGGCTGTTTGTGGTCCTTTCTGATATTGATCTGATAATCATTTGAACTTCTGAATATTTCAAAGTAAGCTTGATTTAACACAATCTCACTTTCAACAGCAATAGTTAACAGCCTGACGATAAATTTATTAGTTGGGTTATTGGTTGCGGGATTTTAATGCCTGATCAATAACAGCATTTAAAACATTATTTATCGGAGTTACAGAAACAAATTTTATAGGATTCCTGATAAGTTGCCGGTCGTAAGAATTCAGAATAGCAATAAAGAATAAAATATGAAGACAGTACTGATTCTAGGTGGGGGATTTGCAGGTTTGCAAACAGCAATTGAATTAACAAAAAAAGGGAATTTTGATATAACACTGGTTTCTGACCGTAATTACTTATACTTGTATCCGGTTTCTATCTGGGTTCCGGTTCATATCAAAGAAATTGACGATGTTAAAGTTCCGCTGGCAAAAATTCAAAAGAAATATCCTTTTAAACTAATTGTTGACAAAGTAACTGAGATTCATGCCACTGAAAATAAAGTTGTTTGCCAAAATAATACG
>JBBSBT010000649.1:0-1854 GCA_038250985.1 Bacteroidales bacterium | reverse complement strand
CCAAAGAGGATTTTACAGATGCGGAAGTTGAATTTTCAGCTGATGCCGCTTCGATCAATACGGATAATGAAAAGAGGGATACCCATTTACGAAGCGCTGATTTCTTTGATGTGGCCAAATTCCCGACACTCACTTTTAAGAGTACTTCTTTTAAAAAAGCAAAGGATGCCAATACCTATATTGTTAAAGGTAACCTCAGCATGCATGGCATAACCAGACCGGTTACCCTTACTGCTTTTGCCCGAAGCGGGGTAAATCCTATGAGTAAAAAGACTATTGCCGGGTTTAAGATTACCGGTACTGTGCTACGCTCTGATTTTGCTATCGGCAGCAGCTATCCTTCAGCCATCTTGAGTGATGAAGTGCAGATTATTGCAAATGCTGAATTTGGCAGGGACTAAAAAAGGGGGAACCCTGATTACTTCGTTGTGTTGAAATACCGAAACAATCAGTTTAAAACTGAATTACCATTAACTGAAAATTTTTCAACAAAATCCATTCCTGACTGTTTTAATAATTGTTGAAAAATTGCATATACCCCCGTTAGGAACTGATCAGATTTCTGAATCAGTACTTTATTATGCAGTTTTTTCGATATCTTTGCAAAATATTTCTGAAAAGCTTCTTAAAAAAGGCGCTTACCGGCAATTTCCTGAAATCTGTAAAGATTCTCCTTGAACCCATTTTTAGTTTAAAATTTGAAAAATGAGCAGCACGCCTAAAACATTATTCGACAAAGTATGGGACGCACATGTAGTCCGTCATATCCAGGATGGACCTGATGTGTTTTTTATCGACAGGCATTTTATACATGAAGTAACCAGCCCCGTAGCCTTTTTAGGGTTAAAGAACCGAAGTGCCGGTGTAATGTTTCCTTCTAAAACATTCGCAACTGCCGATCATAATACACCCACCATCAACCAGCATTTACCGGTTGAAGATGCTTTGTCGGCCAACCAGTTAAAAGCCCTGGAAGAAAATTCGGCAAAGTATGGCATCTCTCACTGGGGCCTGGGCAATCCCAAGAATGGAATTGTTCATGTTGTCGGGCCCGAAAACGGCATCACCCTTCCGGGAATGACTGTGGTTTGCGGCGATTCACACACTTCAACCCATGGTGCATTCGGAGCCATAGCATTTGGCATAGGCACATCAGAAGTGGAGATGGTACTTTCTTCTCAGTGCATTATGCAGGCTAAGGCTAAGAAAATGCTCATTAATGTAAACGGCGTGTTATCGAAAGGTGTTACAGCTAAAGATGTTGCTTTATTTATCATCTCCCAGATCACTGCCAGCGGCGCAACCGGGTATTTTGTTGAATATGCCGGTGAAGTAATCGAAAACCTGAGCATGGAAGGCCGCATGACCCTGTGCAACCTTTCCATCGAAAGCGGTGCCCGTGGCGGGATGATTGCTCCCGACGAAACCACTTTTGCCTACCTGAAAGGAAGAGAGAAAGCACCTAAAGGCGACGCCTGGGAAAAAGCACTGGAATACTGGAAAACACTCAAAACGGATAAGGGCGCTCAATTTGATAAAGAACTCACCTATGACGCCGCCGAAATCGAACCTCAGATTACTTTCGGGACGAATCCCGGTTTGGGAACCGGCATCACGAAAAATATTCCTTTTGCTGCAAAGGTAAAAGATGGTGAAGCTTCCTATAAAAAATCACTGGCCTATATGGGTTTTGCCGAAGGTGAAAAGCTCATCGGCAAAAAAATAGATTATGTCTTCCTTGGTAGTTGTACGAACGGCCGTATCGAGGATTTTCGCGCATTTGCATCCATTGTGAAAGGACGTAAAAAAGCCGATAATATTACAGCCTGGCTCGTGCCCGGATCGCATATCGTT
>JBBSBT010000648.1:0-1858 GCA_038250985.1 Bacteroidales bacterium | reverse complement strand
AGCAGCGCATTTCTCGGATACCGAATATTCCGAAATGGGTGCCGAAATTACGCACGACACCCGTAAAATATTTGCTTCTGATATTCTTTTGAAGATAGCTCCGCCTACGCTTGAAGAAATAGAAATGATGGGCAGCAAACAAACAGTTATTTCATCCATTCATACCTCGGGCATTAATGAAGATTATTTCAGGCGCCTACTGCTGAAGCGTATAACGGCCATAGCCTTTGAATATGTTCAGGACAAGGCCGGTACTTTTCCTGTAATACGCGCCATGAGCGAAATTGCCGGCAATACATCCATGCTGGTGGCCGCTGAATATTTGAGTAATCCTGAATACGGCCGCGGCAAAATGCTCGGTGGATTTTCAGGGATATCGCCCACTGAAGTTGTGATTTTAGGTGCCGGAACTGTTGGTGAATATGCTACCAGGGCGGCATTGGGCATGGGCGCTTTCGTTAAAATATTTGATAACTCCGTTTATAAACTGCGCCGTTTGCAGAATAACCTGAACACACGGGTTTATACTTCCATGATACAGCCGCGTGTACTGATGAATGCTCTTCGTTCGGCTGATGTTGTAATTGGTGCCATTCACAGCGCTTATGGCCGTACTCCGATTGTTGTAACCGAAGAAATGGTGCAGCAGATGAAAACAGGGGCCGTAATTATTGATGTCAGCATCGATCAGGGTGGATGTTTCGAAACATCCGTGGTAACGGATCACCGCAATCCCGTGTTCAAGAAATATGGGGTAACTCATTATTGTGTACCCAATATTGCATCCAAAGTACCTCATACAGCTTCGTATGCACTGAGTAATTTCCTTTCGCCCATTCTTTTGCGGATTGGTGAAGAAGGTGGCGTTGAGAAAGTGTTGAATTCCGATTACGGGGTACGCCAGGGTGTGTACCTGTATAACGGGATATCAACCAATAAATACCTCAGCGATTCCTTTCATCTTCCATTCCAGGATATCAATCTTCTGATGGCGGCGTTCAGATAAAAAATACTGTTTTATTTAGTTTATTACAACATTTCCGGATTTTATTTGTCTTATGATGATAAGCATGTTGATGGATATTATAATACCGCAAAAAGCTTAATTTCTGTTTCATGCAAAAAACCAAAATTAATTTTACATCAAATACTGAGCAGTACTACAGCACTCTAAAATCAAAATTATTAACCTTTCGAAATAGCAGACTTCTCAGCAAAGCAAAATGAAAATATACATTTACATACTGATTTCAGCCTTTATTTTTTTGATATGCCCGCCTGTATATCCGGCTTCAACCGGTGAAACAGATCAGGGGAAAGTCACACTGAGCGGATATGTGCACGACCAGTCGAACGGTGAAGTTCTTACAGGAGTTACAGTATATTGTACTGATACAAAATCCGGCGCTGTCACCAATTTATATGGTTTTTATTCCCTTAGTCTCAATCCCGGCAAGTATACAATCCGCTATACCTATATCGGGTTTGTTACCCAGGAAAAAGTTATTACACTTGATAAAAACATTACGCTTGATATCAACCTTGAGATGTTGCAGATGCAGCTGGGTGAGGTTGTAATCACCGGTAAGCGTACGGATCAGAATGTACGTTCAGCCGAGATGAGCATGGTAAAAATGGATAGCAAAACCATAAGGAAAGTTCCCGCTTTACTTGGCGAAATCGATATTGTTAAAGTGCTTTTTCTATTGCCAGGAGTGCAGGCAACCAGCGAAGGTTCAACCGGGTTCAGTGTGCGGGGCGGCAGTGCTGATCAAAACCTGATACTGCTTGATGAAGCCACTATTTTTAATGCTTCCCATCTTTTGGGATTCTTTTCGGTATTCAATAATGATGCTGT
>JBBSBT010000647.1:0-1859 GCA_038250985.1 Bacteroidales bacterium | reverse complement strand
GTTTTGGTAGTAAAGTTTGGCGAAAATATCCGCGTCTGCCTGTCGTCCGCAATACCGGTACCGTTATCCTGGAAACTGATTTGGCAGGCATGCTCAACAACTAACAGTGTTATCCGTATTACGCCTTGCCGTTCGTCGGGAATTGCCTGTAATGCATTCTTTATCAGATTATTAAAAACTCTAAGTATTTGATTTGGATCCGCTTTAATAATACATTCCTGCAAATCGGTTTCAAATGTGAAATCGCAATCCGATTGATCGCGGAACAAAGCAGCAGATTGCTGAATGAGCGGGATGACATCAAATTCCTGGATCTGTGGTTCTGGCATCTGGGCAAAATCCGAAAACTCGCTTGCGATGGACGAAAGGGTATCAATCTGCATAATCAGGGTTTGCGAAAAACGCTTTAAACGCACATCCCAATCAGGTGCTTTATCGTTCCAGGCGCGCATCAGCAACTGCATACTGAGCTTTATGGGTGTCAGCGGATTTTTTATTTCATGTGCAACCTGCCGGGCCATCTGCCTCCACGCACTTTCGCGTTCGCTGCGGGCCAGCAATTCGGCACTTTTCTCCATCTCGTCGATCATACGGTTATATTCATCAACCAACCGCCCGATTTCATCCTTACGGGTCCATTCTATTTTTGCATTCTTGTTTCCTATTTTTATTCTACCAAATTGATTACCAATTTGTTGCAATGGCTTGGTTATGTATCTCGACAACAATAAGGCCAGCATAACCGTAATTACAATCATTATAATATAAATATTGGCAAATGCAGAAACTAGACCTGAAATCTCACGCCGGATTTCTTCCTGTTTCGCGAAATAGGGTAAATTGAGATAACCTAATAAATGATTATCCAGGTTACGAACGGGCGTATAGGCAGACAAAAAAGTATAGGTGCCGATGTTTTCGCGTTGTATAAAAAATGACTTTTTATCAATCATTAAGAGTCTTGCTGAACGCGGACTGATTTGTTCCGATATCATTCCTTCCCTGAAAATCTGATCACGCGATGAGGCCAGCAGAAAACCGTCGGAATTATAAATATTGATATCTGTGAAATAGGTGTTCGAGAGGATTCGAAGTAAATCGGAAAGCTCTTCGCGTTGCACTGAATTAAATGAATGGTATGAACCGTATCTGGTTTCAAGATCAACCAGTACCGAATTCAGTTTTTCGCTCAGTATCTCGTTGTTCTTATTTGAGTTTAACTGATTGATAAATAGCAAGCTAACCGTAACCAGTACGACAGAAGATATCACTATTGAAGCAATCATGATCACCTGAAGCCGGAGACGGAAAGTATAAATCCCAAGATTCCAGTTAATTGACGAACCCTTTAACAGGTTTATCAGGAAGAGCATGAACAATAGCAAAAGAAAAATATAGGAGAAAGGTGAAATCAGATCCGACAAACGGGGGACTTCCATACTAAGCACAATAAGGGTATTAGGGTCGGCTTTGAGTAAAAAATGATTATATCCGTTTGAGGTAAAAAATCCCTGGTCCGGCTTTTGTTTTAAAATGTTCCTGCTATTAATATCAAAATTGTATTTGCCGACATTTTTTACCAGCTCCCCTTTATTGTAAAATGCATATGAATAACCATACAAATTATCTGCTTTGTCGTTTTTACTATCGATTAGTAATTCCGGGTAACCAAGTCCTTTCCAGATATTGTTAGCACTGATTTCAACAAATATATTGGTCCGCCTGTCTACGCCCGAGTCATTTGTATTGATCACTATTTTACCCAGGTAATACATGGCATCAGCTGAATGTCTTAAAAAATATAATCCCTGAACCGAAACAGGGCGCATAAACTGCTCAATTTTACTATCAAAATAGGG
>JBBSBT010000646.1:0-1861 GCA_038250985.1 Bacteroidales bacterium | reverse complement strand
TGCATGGCATGATGAAAATGATAAAACACTGGTTTATTATGATCTCAATAAAACCCTTTTTGATAATAATGATGACGCAGTTGAAATAAAGAACAAAGACCTGGCGGAAATTGAAAAAGATATAATAGAATTAAATAACAGTGAGGAGAAAGACATTACCGGGTTTAAAGCAAATGATGGAGTAAAATATAAAAAAATGAAACTCTACGAAGTATATAAAACATTTCAAAATGCCAAAGAATCCTTTTTCGGGTAAGTGAATTTTTAGTCCGGATTACATAAAACGTTAAAAAAAACAATGCTTACATCATAAAGTATAAGTATGGGAAAATATCCATTTAAATTTTTAAATGCTTATGATCAGAATGATACTGACATCTTTTTCGGAAGGGATGAAGAGATCAAAGCGCTTTATGAAATGGTATTTCAAAATTCCATACTGATAGTTTACGGAGCTTCGGGAACGGGAAAAACCAGTTTAATCCAATGCGGGTTAGCCGGGAAATTCAAATCGTACGACTGGCTGCCGCTAATTGTGAGAAGAGGAAGCAACATCAATGTTTCCCTTGAAAAAATCCTGGCCCAGGAAGGCGGAGATGCTGCAGGTGCCGAAGAAGAAGTTGCTGAACCCGATGCGAAAGTTTTAACCGGCGTTCCGAAATTGATCCGGAAAGTGTATCTCAATCACTTCAAACCCATCTATCTGATTTTCGACCAGTTTGAAGAACTTTATATACTGGGCGATAAAGATAAAAATGAGGAAACAAAATTTATTGAAACCATAAAGGAAATTTTGGCAAGCGGGCAAACGGTAAAGCTTATCTTTTCCATACGCGAAGAATACCTGGGTTATTTGTACGAATTTGAAAGAGCGGTTCCCCAGCTTTTGCGTAAAAAACTCAGGGTGGAGCCCATGAACAACGAAAAGTTCGCCAAAGTACTTACCGGTATCAATAATTTAAAAAATACAAATGTACATTTTAAAGAAGATGAGCTGGAGCCTATTACCGAAGGGATTTTTAACAGGCTGAAGGCAAAGGAAAATACACTTACCATTCAGCTGCCCTATCTCCAGGTTTTCCTTGACAAATTGTACATGGAAATCACCCACCAGGATGAAACTCACGAAAAAGAGGCTATAATTACGAATAAAGACGTCGAAGCTATGGGGAATATCGGCGATGTACTTCGTGATTTCCTCGAAAGCCAGGTAACAAGCATCAGCGAAAAAAAAAGTTCTCCGGATAAACCTGTTTCAACGGATACGATATGGAAAATACTTTCGCCTTTTTCAACACTCAAGGGAACCAAGCAGCCTGTACTGATAAAAGATCTGATTGATAATGAACTTAAAGGAGAAGCAGATATTACCGAAACATTGGTTACAGAATGTATCAGCCAGGAATTTAAAAATCGCAGGATACTTAACACAACAGATGACCAGTATGAACTCACACACGACTCCCTGGCCAAAACCATTGCTGAAAGAAGAACGGATGAACAAAGATCTTTACTGGAAATCCGCAACCTGATTGAAAACCAGGTCGCCACCAGTGCTGAAGTCAAAGAGCTGTTTACCGAAAAGCAATTAAACTTTATTGAACCTCACTTGCCAAAACTCAGGTTGAATGCTGTTGAAAATAAACTAATCGAGGACAGCCGTAAAGCTGTTGCTAAGATTAAAAATAAAAGAAAAAGGAGAAATCAATTAATTTTTGCTGTTCTTGTTTTTATTATTGGAGGATTAATTTTCTTTTCAATAAAATTAAATAATTCAAAAACATATGCAGAGGAGCAAAAGAGGGCGGCAGATTCCACACTTGCCGTAAAAGAAAATATTGATTTCCTCAGCCTGCTCGAC
>JBBSBT010000645.1:0-1865 GCA_038250985.1 Bacteroidales bacterium | reverse complement strand
GCCCCTGCTAAGGTGCAGCGCACCGAAATAGTAAGTGAAAGCATTTTGTTTATCCCGATTAAAAATCCTTGCATTTATTCAACCAGATATTATTGTATTATTTTGATAAACAAATATATACATGTTTTTCAGCAACGCCTATGTAATTTTCTGTTTTCCATTAACCATTAACTGATTTTCCTGAAAATCAATGTGCATCCAGGTTGTGAAGCATATAAATACTGTGCCGGAGAGTTGGAATGATTTCAGTCATATATTCGTCTGCAGCTTTTACACTGCCAGGTAAGGTATAAATGAGTGTGCTTTTCATTACGCCAGCAATGGCTCTTGATAAAAGCGCATTTGGTTTCAGGCTTCCGTATTTAAAACGTATCAGTTCCATAATTCCCGGGATTTCCTTATCCATGAATGGTTTAACCACATCGGGCGTGATATCCCGCGGTCCGATGCCGGTTCCTCCTGTCGTAATAACAATATCAATCTGATCTTCACCGGCCTGGTTTAAAAGAGCTTTGAGCGTATCAGCATCATCAGGAATAAGTTTTCGTTCAATAACAAATTGCCAGCTTTCGGTTTCGAAAAATGCCGATAACAATTGTTCTATTTTTGGTCCCGATCGATCGCTGTATTCGCCACGACTGGCACGGTCGCTGAGTGTGATTACAAGTACTTTGTAAACACGGGGAGTATATATTACTTCATCACCTGCTTTTACGATACCGTTTTTTAATACTCTTGCAAAAATACCTTCTTTCGGCATCACGCAATTACCCACTTCTTTAAAAATAGCACAGGAAGAACCATGACATTCTTTGCCTATCTGGGTGATTTCGAGCTCCACGTCACCGATACTCAGCCTGTCGAGCGGATGGGTATTTACCAGTTCGAGGCCTTTGGTCGTAATATTTTCAGCAAATTCGCCATAGTTTATCTTACGTCCGGCAGCATGTGTAAACCTTTGCACACTTTCGTCGGCCAAAAGGCTGACCTGTCTGTGCCAGTCGCCGGCGTGAGCATCGCGTGCAACGCCAAGTTTATTTAATTCAATTTGAGGAACAGGGACTTTTATGGTTCCTTTTTTCTCACTTATATTTACAGATACTACGGTGATGGGGGTTGGCATGAGGTTGTTGGGATTGATAGGATTGATGAGGGTTGAGTTGGCGTTGTATTTGGGAGGTTTGAGTTGTCAATCAATGGTCAGGCGGTTGTTGTTGTACAAGGGGGTTGAGATATTTTGAGAGGATTTAGTTGTCATTCTATTGTGGTTTACATGCTGTTTGAGATATCTTAGAGGATTTAGTTGTCATTCAATTGTGGTTGTATTTGGGGTTTGGAATTTGATTCCTGGTCCCGATAGCTATCGGGATTGATTCTTAGAATTTAAAACATAAATCCGGCGGTTGTTGATTTTTCACTATTCACTATTCACTATTCACTTTTTAAGGTTTTCCCTTCTGATTCTGAATAACAAACTGCACGCCTTCAATAATATAAAAGATTGAAGAAGCGAGCAATGAAAGCCCGAGCGAGATAAAGAAAGTTCCTTTGTAAAGTTCGGGTATTATCTTCCAGTGACTTACCAGGATTCCCATGGTAATCATTAATGACATTAAGATATAGCCGCGAACATCAAAGAAAGCAAACATGCAAGGTCTGTGCTGGGGCAGATTTTTAATTCGGGTTATATAGCGAAGGCTGACCTTCCGGAATACAAGAAGGAAAAAAGGTACAAAGCCGGCAATTCCGATCAGGTAATTTACAAAATGATGAAGAGCATGGCTTTCGATAAAGATAAAACCCATTTTCAGGATCCTGTATGCCGCAAATCCCCAAAGCGCAGCTCCAAGAGCAATAAGAACAGG
>JBBSBT010000644.1:0-1866 GCA_038250985.1 Bacteroidales bacterium | reverse complement strand
GAAACTCAGACTTTTGAAGTATCCGGGTTGCAGGCGGTAACTGATTATTACTTCGCCATTCGTAGTGTTGATCGCTGGGGAAACATTTCTGAAATTTCAAATAACATCAAAACCAAAACAAACAGTGGTCCAACTGCATCATTTGATGCATCGAAAACAGCACTCAATATTACCATTGACGTTACAAAAAAAACCATCGGGAAGGACAGTGTGAAATTAACCAATTCAGGCGAAGGAATCCTGCGGTGGGATGCCATTGCCCGCCAAAGCAGCGCAGTTCCCTTAAGCAAAAGACCCGCTTTGCAATATCCTGTAATACCAGGTGTGTTGGAATCCAAACAGGGAATACTGTCACTCGACTTGTCGCCGGCTTTATACAACAACATACAGCACGATACTTTTGTCGACAAAGGCTATATTAACACATCAGTTAACCTGAAGATTTTCGGCGAAACCAACAAGAAGCTGCCCAACTCCTCGGCAACGCGTTTTTATGTTTCCGAAGAAAATGGTTTTAACCTTACTAACACTGATGCATACTTACAATGGGATTCGTTAACCGGGCCGGTAATTATGGAAGTGTACCAGGGTGAGAATATTGCAGATGCCCAATTACTGTATGCCCAGGAATTAAGGAAACCCCGAAATGGCGGAGGTTATACCGGGGCAACATTGAGCGAGCAGATTTATTTCCCCAAAGGCACTTATTTCTGGATTGTATATCATGTACCTGCTGGCAATTTATATCCGCTTGGGGGTGGTTTGGAACTTCAGCCTGAGGATTCAAAAAACTGTTACTATAGCAGCGACGGCGGCAATTCGTGGAAATTATTTGAAGAAATTTATTACGATAACCGGGTTGCATGGGCCGTTTATGCGACATCCTTATCAGAAAATATGGATAAATATGTTGTTCTTAGCCCTGATGCAGGAGTTATTTACTCCAATCACGATACAACCATCGTGGCATCAGTGGATGCAGCACAACTTATAAACGGAACTTATAAGAGTAAACTAGTGATAAACATAAATGAAACAGGTAAACCGATGCTCCGACTACCGGTAAATGTTACCATCACGGGTCACAAGCCGTTTATTGCATCGCTAAAACGGGTTGATTTTGGCGGAGTTATAATTGGGAAGAGCAAGGATGTGCAGGTGACTTTTACTAATAACGGACTTGGCCGGATGAATTTTAAAGATCCGCTCTGTTCCTTTTCAAACGCTCAGTTTACGTATGTCAGTGGTAGCAAGACCCCTTTCGAAGCACATACAAGCCAGGTACTTACATTCCGGTTTACCCCGGCAAATGCAGGCAATAATTACACTTCGGTTACCTTGCTGGATGTTAACGGCAATAATTATACATTCGAATTATTCGGCGCAGGCCTCGAACCACCTGTAGGACAGATTTCGCCAATCACTTCAACGTTTAACAACCTTAATTTAGGCGACAGTATAAATAATCATATTTATATCAGCAACAAGGGAAAATATCCATTGGATTATTACCTCCCGGCATTTGCAGATGGTTCCAATATGGAAACCCTGCCGGTTGACATTCAGAAATTCGCCTATACCTACGATATCGATTCTACCGGAGCGACCTATGTATGGAATGATATCTCTACTACCGGAACTGATATCACCAGTACCCTGGTAGGTGGCGACTCAAAGAATATTTACCATAAAATACAGTTGAATTTCCTGTTCCCGTTTTACGGTAAAAACGAAAATTCAGTTTCTATATCCAAATATGGTGTGCTGGCATTTATCGCCAACAATACCATCTGGTCGACTCAGCCGATGATGTATAAAGCTACAAATACTCCTGATAAATATATCTCAGGCTGTGGTTTCCCGATG
>JBBSBT010000643.1:0-1873 GCA_038250985.1 Bacteroidales bacterium | reverse complement strand
TTGCCTGAAAAGTTTGCACTGTTAGGCGTTTCACGATCGGAGTTCACTGATGACGAGTTCAGGTCTTCAATGCAATCCGCGATCAATGAATTTAAAGAAATAGATGATGCCGGGAAAATCAGTGATTTTGTCGCCAAAATATTTTATCAATCCATTAAGTTTGATGATGCTTCCTCTTATGTTTCAGTTAAAAATCGATTGAAACAGTTGAGGTCTGATTTTGATATTTGTGGGAATACCATATTCTACCTGTCAACTCCGCCAAGTTTATACGGTATAATTCCTTGTCACCTTGCATCGGTGGGTTTAAATAATCAGTCCGATGGATGGAAGCGCGTGATTATTGAAAAGCCATTCGGCTACGATCTTGAATCGGCTATAAAACTAAAGGATCAGTTGCTGGAGCACTGGACTGAGGAGCAATTGTTCCGGATTGACCATTACCTCGGAAAGGAAACGGTTCAGAATCTACTGGTTACACGGTTTTCGAATGGCATTTTCGAACCCTTGTGGAATCGCAACTATGTTCATCATGTGGAAATTACTTCAGCCGAAAGTTTAGGCGTGGAGAAACGAGGCGGATATTACGAAACATCAGGCGCTTTGCGCGATATGGTTCAGAATCACCTGCTTCAGGTTACCGCCTTTACAGCCATGGAATCGCCTTCGTCACTTGAGCCAACTGCCATTCGTAATGAAATATTAAAAGTGTTTCAATCGCTGCGCCCTATCCGGAAAGAGGATGTTAAAACTCATGCAATCCGCGGGCAATACCTTGCATCGCATATAAAAAATGAATTGATCCCAGGTTACCGGGAAGAAGAAGGTGTTGATCCCAATTCAGGCACTGAAACTTTTGCGGCATTAAAATTCTATATCGACAACTGGCGGTGGGGTGGCGTCCCTTTTTATATCCGCACAGGAAAACGATTGCCAACCAGGGTTACAGAAGTGGTAATACATTTTAAGGCAACTCCTCATTTTCTTTTCTCAGCGGGTGAAGGTCACAGCACAGCTAATCAGCTTGTAATCCGGATACAACCGGATGAAGGAATTTTGTTGAAATTTGGCATGAAAATTCCCGGTGCAGGATTTGATGTTCAGAATGTAAATATGGATTTTCATTATTCCGACCTTTCAAATCAAAGGATTCCATCTGCATATGAGCGGCTGCTGTATGATTCCATTAAAGGAGATTCTACTTTGTTTGCGCGCACCGAAGAAGTTATTGAAGCATGGAAATTCCTTACTCCCGTGATCGAAAGCTGGAAAAATGATAAGGATATACCCCTGTACGGATACCCGGCCGGTACATGGGGGCCTGAAAAAGTAGATGACCTTATCGAAGACAAAGAAATTACATGGCGTTATCCTTGTAAAAACCTGTCGGACGATGGGATTTATTGTGAACTATAGAGATGAGAAATAAAATCAAAATATTTAAGGATACTGATACACTTTCGCAATTTTTTGCACAGAAGATTGCAAGCGAAATAGCGCAAAAGCAGCCGGAGGATTTTTATACAATTGCTTTTTCCGGTGGCTCAACTCCCCGTAAAGTGTTTGAATATATTGCATTGCATTTCAAAACGCTGATAGATTGGCAGAAAGTACTGGTGTTTTGGAGTGATGAGCGTTGTGTGGATCCCGAAAGTGACGAAAGCAACTACAGGATGGCCAGGGAAAGCTTGTTGGATATGGTTCCTATCCCTGCGAATAATATTTTCAGGATACATGGGGAAACTGATCCGTATACGGAAGCCGGACGATATTCCGAAATTATCCGACAAAATATGCCGGTTAAAGATAACATTCCCCAGTTTGATTTAATGATGCTAGGGCTCGGGGATGATGGGCACACAGCTTCCATTTT
>JBBSBT010000642.1:0-1893 GCA_038250985.1 Bacteroidales bacterium | reverse complement strand
GTCATTTCGCGGATATTGTTGGCCACATGAACGAGTGTGTCGAGTCCGACGATATCTGCTGTTCGGAAAGTCGCCGACTTGGCGCGACCTATAACAGGACCAGTGAGCTTATCGATTTCGGGAACCGTAAGCCCGAGTTGTTCCACATTATTAAATAATTCCATGATGGAAAAGGTTCCTACCCGGTTGGCAATAAACGCCGGAGTATCTTTAGCCAGCACGGGAGTTTTTCCGAGAAAACGGCCTGCATAATCAGCGAGGAAATCCAGTACTTCCGGAGATGTTTTGCTGGTGGGAATAATTTCGAAGAGTTGCAGGTAGCGTGGCGGGTTGAAGAAGTGTGTTCCGCAGAAATGTTTTTGAAAATCTTCGCTGCGGCCTTCGATCATTTTTTCAACCGAAATCCCTGAAGTGTTGGATGTGATCAAAGAACCAGGTTTCCGGAAATTCTCCACCTTCCCGAACACCTGTTGCTTGATGTCGAGGTGTTCGATTACTACTTCAATTACCCAGTCGCATTCTTTAATTTTAGACAGGTCATCATCAAAATTGCCGGTCGTAATGCGCCTGGCAAACGACTGCATATATATAGGTGATGGTTTTGACTTTAAGGCTGACGTGAGCGAGTCGTTTACAATCCTGTTTCTGACGGCTTTGTCGTTCATTGTCAACCCTTTGTTTTGCTCTGCCTCCGACAGTTCCCTGGGGACTATATCGAGAAGCAATACATCAAGACCGATGTTGGCAAAATGACAGGCGATTCCCGAACCCATGATCCCGGATCCAAGCACCGCAACTTTATTGATTCTACGTATCATATATTAATAGGATTTAAGATTTATTCTTCATCAGAATTGTTTCCCGTAAAGAGTGAAAGATCATTTGCAACCTGCCGGCGGATTATTTCGTTAACTCTTACAAAAGCTTCCATGTCGGCTTTATCGACTATTTCATTCAGTTTGCTGTTGAAATCAATGACTACTTTCCTGACTTTCGCCCTGAGTTCAAGGCCCATGGGTGTTAGAAAAATTTTCACAACCCGGCGGTCACCATCGTTTGATTTCCGGTAAATCAATCCGTCATCTTCCATATTTTTCAGCAAGCGGCTCAAACTTGAAGTGCTCATGCCCATTATGGGTGCTATTTTTGTTGCCGGAACCCCCTCCTTACTGATATTGATAAGCGCATAACCTATTCCTTGTGTTATTCCGTTGTTAAGGGCCAATATATTGTACATTCTTCGTGTGGCGAAAAGCGTGCTTCTTAAATGATAATCAACTGTTTCCTGGATATTCATTTAAATTAATGTTATGCGTGCATTGCAAATATAGTGAATATATTACGTATTTAGAATATTATATTTGAAAAACAGTAAATAAATATTATTAGAAAGATTTTGTCCGTATTTGCCTTCATAATCAGGCGGGATCAATTGTTTGATTTTTATCTTTCCAGATTGATAAGGCATTGAAAACCAAAGTTATGTTTCCTTAAATATGCATTTCATAATAATAGTACGGCCCGAGCCTGAGGATATACTTCTTTCAATAAAAAAATCCTGCAAACAAAAATATGACTGCAATATTTTTAACAATAGAATATATTATTTTACAAAATAATCACGGAATTCTCGCTTCCAAGCAACGAATCCACATATTTATCAGCTGCTTCGTCATTAAGCCAGATATCGCCATCGGCAATATACCGGAATTGCTGATCGATGCCGGTTTCCATTTCAACGGTAACAGAAAATGTGCCGTCTTTAGCTTTTTTCATGGGTGTGGCGATTTCATCCCAGCCGTTAAAGTCTCCTACAAGGACTAAACTTTCAGCATCTGTTTTGAACTTAAAAGTTACTTTACAAACAGGTTTGTTCTTCAGAAATTGACGTTT
>JBBSBT010000641.1:0-1912 GCA_038250985.1 Bacteroidales bacterium | reverse complement strand
CTGGATATAAGAGGGCGTGCCCGCGAAACCCAAAAGATCCCCGGAACCAGCGAGATAAACGGGACAGCTACCATTAAGATGCCATCCAAACAAACAACAGGTTCGTTCTATAACAAAACAATCACCGCTCTATCCGATCCGATACGCATCAGCAATACCTGTATTATAACTGTTTCAGGTAAAACAATTACATGTTCCGAATCGGGGAATATACAGGTTTTTAGTCTCCAGGGCAGACAGGTATTCCAGGAGCGAAATACAAACCAGGCACGGACAAATTTAGCTGATGGTATTTATATCGTACGCTTCACCAATCACTCCGGGAAACAAAACATTCAGAAAATCGTCATCCATTAAATTACATTACTTTTGAAATGGATGAGGGCATCAATGAAATTAGAAATATTGTAACTGATCAGCTCCGTAAATGCAATAAAAGATGGATACTTGCCACAGATTACTCAGATTAAACACTATATGATTAAACTTCGATATACACGTATGGCTATGCTGGCACTTTTTATCCTGTGCACATCAGCATTCGGCGACCAGGTTAAAAATGTGCTGATTATCGGCGATTCCATTTCGATCGGGTATTCTCCCTTTATTCAAAAAGCCCTGGCTCCCGGAATAAACGTGGAACACAACCCCGGAAACGGGGGTTCAACAATAAGAGGTGTTGCGAATATTGAAAAATGGCTTGGCAACAGGCAATGGGATGTAATACTTTTTAACTTTGGATTGCACGACCTGGTGCATAAAGATTCACTTAATAAATACGATGTTAACGGCCAGGTAGCAGTAACTCCCGAACAATACCGGGAAAATTTAATCCTGATTGTTGCGAAATTTAAGGAAACAAAGGCAAGCCTTATTTTTGTCAACACCACTATGGTTCCCGAAAATTCTGCAGGGCGAAAAACTGAAGATCCGGCAAAATACAATGTGATTGCGCTGGATGTAATGAAAGAAAATAACATTGAAGTGATCGATTTATATACTTTGTCACTGAGCATTCATCCGCTGAATTCAAAACCGGGAAATGTGCATTATACCGAAAAAGGATATGAGCTGCTTGCCGAATCCCTGATTCAAAAAATTAAAGCCGTTCTCAGCCAATAAATTAAAGCTCCTGATATGAAATCCACCATTCTGCTTTTCCTGTTTTGCACCGGCTTTGGCATCTGCAATTCGAATGCCCAGAATTATAAAAAAATAGTTGCCGATGCCGCTAAGCAAACCGACCTGATGCTCGAACAGGTCAGCCAATCCAAATCAGCCTGGAATAGCAAAGCGAAGAATAAGAAAAAACCGGAGGTAGTTTCACCACGCACTATTTCACCCGATGGCAGCCTTAAACTTGTTCCTTCCAACGACTGGACCAGCGGATTTTTTCCCGGCGTTTTATGGTTCCTATACGAACTTACCGGCGACAAAAAACGGGAAGAACAGGCGCGGGCTTTTACAGCCAATATTGAAAAAGAAAAACTGAACGGTGATTCCCACGATGTGGGTTTTAAAATATACTGCAGCTTTGGAACAGGCTATCGCTTAACAAACGATCCGGAATACAAAGATGTTATCATACAGGCTGCAAAAACTCTTTCCACGCGGTTCAATCCGGTTGTGGGCTGCATCAAATCGTGGGATCATAACAACGACAAATGGGGCTACCCGGTGATTGTGGATAATATGATGAACCTGGAGCTTTTGTTTGCCGCAACCAGGTTTACAGGAGATTCTTCGTTTTACAAAATTGCAGTGAGCCATGCCAACACAACCCTCAAAAATCATTTCCGCCCCGACTACAGCAGTTACCATGTGCTCGATTACGACACCCTTACCGGTAAAGTGGTTAAAAAAACCACGCACCAGGGTTTCAGCGACGAATCGGCCTGGGCGCGGGGACAGG
>JBBSBT010000640.1:0-1931 GCA_038250985.1 Bacteroidales bacterium | reverse complement strand
TGGAACCTGGATGTAAGAGATACGGTACGTTTTAGCCAATGGAAGAGGGACTTTGATTCCCTGGTAAATATTAATGCAGTGCCGCAATTGAGCACCCTTCGTTTCCCCAATGATCATACCGAGGGAATGAGGGTTGGAAAACCTTCGCCCTTCGCAATGGTTGCCGATAACGATCTGGCAGTAGGCATGTTTCTGGATTATTTAAGTAAAAGCCCTGTTTGGAAAGAGAGTGTGGTTTTTATTTTAGAAGATGATGCTCAGAACGGACCTGATCATGTGGATGCGCACCGAAGTCCGGCGTACATCGCCGGCCCGTTTGTAAAACGAAATTTTGTGGATCATACTCCATACACTACTTCAGGAATCGTGAAAACGATGGAGTTGATTTTAGGCCTTCCGCCAATGACCCAATATGATGCAGCGGCAACTCCCTTATGGCGCTGTTTCACGCACTCTCCTGATTATACTGTTTTCAATTTTTTACCTGAAACTGTTGATCTCGATGAAATTAACCTTGCAGTAACCAAACTTTCCGATAAAAGTGAATCTTTTAATTTCTCAAAAGAAGATGCTGTGCCGGACGATGAGTTTAACCTGGTGCTTTGGAAAGGAATTAAAGGAATCGACAGCCCGGTTCCAGCACCTAAAAGAGCCGCATTTATTTTGGCGGCAGATGATGATGAGTAAACGCTTGCGAAAAACAACCTCGTATTGCGTGTTGGTTATGATTTATCCACACACTACAATGGCATACAGTATAGATTGAAAACGAAACAATTGGTTTCACCTAAATGAAAAATAAAATGAAAAAACAGATTAAGAACAATGTGTATTGGGTGGGTAAAAACGATTGGGAACTGAGAGGTTTCCATGGATACGAATATTCCACACACCATGGCTCAAGCTATAACTCCTACCTTGTAAAAGAAGAAAAAACAGTATTGATCGACACTGTTTACCGTCCATTTTCCTATGAATTTGTCGAAAACCTCGCTAGTGAAATTGAGTTATCGTCTATTGATTATGTAGTTGTTAACCACGCAGAACCTGATCACAGCGGAGCTCTTATTGAACTAATGCGGCTCATCCCTGGTACACCCGTTTACTGTACCGAAAATGGCATCAAATCCATTAAGGGCCACTACCACCAGGATTTGAATTTTAAACCTGTCAAGACCGGCGACAGGCTTCCGCTAGGCAACGGCAAGGAATTGATCTTTATACAGGCTCCCATGCTTCACTGGCCCGATACTATGTTCTGCTATCTCACCGGCGATAATATCCTGTTCAGTAACGACGCATTTGGTCAGCATTTTTGCTCCGAAATGTTGTTTAACGACCTGGTAGATCCGTACGAATTGTATTTTGAAGCCATAAAATACTATGCCAATATTCTTACGCCTTTCAGCAAATTGGTGACCAGGAAGATTGATGAAATTGTAAAATTAAATCTCCCGGTTGACTTTATTTGCCCTAGTCATGGCATAGTCTGGCGGGATGATCCCATGCAAATAGTTACAAAATATACTGAATGGGCCAACCACTACAGCGAAAACCAGGTAACCGTAATTTACGATACCATGTATAACGGAACCCGCTCTATTGCCGAAAGTATTGTGAAAGGTATATATGATGCTGACAGTAACATCACTGTAAAGTTGTTCAATGCGGCAAAAAATGACAAGAATGATCTGCTTACTGATATTTTCCGTTCAAAGGCCATATTGGTTGGCTCTCCGACCGTAAATAATGGCATTCTATCATCAATCGCGGGATTGCTCGAAATGGTAAAAGGCCTGAAATTTGTAAATAAAAAGGCAGCAGCTTTTGGATGTTTTGGTTGGCACGATGTATCAACAAAAATAATTGAAGATACCCTGAAAGAATCCGGATTTGAAATCGTACAGGAACCGCTCCGGTTTATCTGGGCG
>JBBSBT010000639.1:0-1943 GCA_038250985.1 Bacteroidales bacterium | reverse complement strand
TGTATTGATATGCAGGACGAAGGCTACAACTGCGAATGGTCGCAGGAACTCCGCATTACGGAATCTTTTGCCGAATACCTGAAGGCATGGGTGATCATCCATCTGCTGCAGCATAAATTCGGATGGAACAAAGATAAAAAACGCGGTTTTATTTTCAATATGAGTATCGGGTATAATTTCGAAGGTATTCAAAATGAGAATGTACAGTGGTTTCTGAAAATCATGACGGACTGCAGCGAAGCAAAGCTTGATATGATCAATGAATTATTGCCGTTTTATCCCGGGCTTGCTGATATTGATATACCAAACAGCATTTCCGACAACATTACCCTCAGCACCATGCATGGCTGCCCACCCGACGAAATTGAGAAAATCGGGCATTATCTGCTGAAAGAAAAAAAGCTGCATACGCTGGTAAAACTCAATCCAACCCTGTTAGGGAAAGAAGAGCTTCGCGATATTTTAAACAACAAATTAAATTTCAAAAATACCATTCCTGATATTGCTTTTGAACATGATCTGAAATATGCCGACGCTATCGGAATCATACAGCGACTTCAGCAAACGGCAGATAAAGAGAATTTGTTTTTCGGTGTAAAACTGACCAATACCCTCGAAAGCACCAATCATAAAAACGTTTTTCCCGCTCACGAAGAGATGATGTATATGAGCGGCAGGGCGCTGCACCCTATCAGCGTAAATGTTGCAAGGAAACTTCAAAATGAGTTCAAGGGTAAGCTGAACATTTCATTTTCGGGTGGTGCCGATTGTTTTAATATCAACGACTTGGTCGACAGCGGGTTGAAACCGGTTACCCTTTGTTCCGATATACTGAAACCAGGCGGTTACGGAAGGCTTCATCAGTATGTTGAAAACCTTTCGCAGAAAAGAAATACTGAAAAACTGCCCGCGCTCGAAAAACTGAATGCGTATGCCAATGAAGTAGTGTCAAATGACGACTATAAACGTGATCCGTTTGTAGCCAAAAGCATTAAAACCAGTCGTCCGTTAAGTTATTTCGACTGTATTCATGCACCTTGTGTGGACGAATGCCCCACCAACCAGGATATTCCTGAATACCTGTATCATACCTCGCAGGGCGATTTCCAGAAGGCCTTTGATGTGATCATGGTAAAAAATCCTTTCCCTAACGTGCTGGGAGTAGCCTGCGATCATTTGTGCCAGACCAAGTGCACGCGTATCAATTACGAGGAAGCATTGAAAATAAAGGAAGTTAAACGATTTGTTGCCGAGAAAGGCTTTGAGGCTGATATCAGCATTGCTTCTCCGAATGGCAGGAAAGTTGCTATAATCGGGGCTGGTCCTTCGGGATTAAGTTGTGCTTATTTCCTGAGAATGGGCGGTTTCGAAGTGGAGATTTTTGAGACAAAATCCATTCCGGGAGGCATGGTATCTGAGGCTATTCCTGAATTTCGGCTTAAGATGGAATCGCTTCAAAAGGATATTCAACGGATAAAAAACCTTGGCGTAAAAATTCAATATAACTCAAAAGTCGACAGCAATTTCTTTACCGGTTTGCAGTCTGAATATGATTTTGTGTATATCGCCGCCGGTGCTCAGCGCTTCAAAACTTTTCAAATGGAAGGCGAAAATGCAACAGGAGTATTAAATGCATTCGAGTTTCTGAAAAACACAAAACAAGGAAAACAAACGGATTTAGGTAAAAACATTATTATTATCGGAGGTGGAAACACTGCCATGGATGTGGCCCGAACAGCAAAACGCATTGCGAAAGCAGGAAGCGGGGTAAAAGTGCTTTATCGTCGTACCCGTACTGAAATGCCTGCCGATGTTGATGAAATCAAGGCTTTGTTAGCCGAAGGAATTGAGCTGCACGAATTGTTGGCACCTGAAAAACTGGTAATGATTGGAAATCGCATATCTTCAATTGTATGCGCCAAAATGCAGCTGGTAAAGTCTTC
>JBBSBT010000638.1:0-1949 GCA_038250985.1 Bacteroidales bacterium | reverse complement strand
GGATTGATGAGATTGAAGGGATTGAATAGATTTATGGGATTGATGGGGTTGAGAATTCATATTTCCAGGTAATTAGTATTGAACGACAATTGCATTTTCACTATTCATTCTTCACTTTTCACTATTCACTCATAACTCATCATCGGTATGGTCCTTTTTGCCAAACATAACAGCTCCGACCATAGCCGAAAGAAATAACACCGATGATAATTCGAATGGAAGCAGGTACTCATGAAATAAGGTTTGCCCAATATTGGCAACCAGGCCTATCTGGCTGGTAAACGGGTATCGGGGATTTATCTCGAAGGTCTGACGGGTTGCGGCCAAAAGCACCAGGAAAAATATTCCGCCCGTAATTACAGCCATAATCCGGGTAAGTTTTGATTTTCTTGGGATTATTGCTTTATTCAGGTTCAGCAGCATAATCACAAAAAGGAACAATACCATGATGGCTCCTGTGTAAACGATGATATGTACCACGGCAAGGAATTGGGCATTCAGCAGTATATAGTGGCCGGCCATGGCGATAAAACAAATGATCAGGAAGATCACATTGTTGATCGGGCTCTTTGAAAATACCACAAACAATGCGCTTATCACCATAATTGCCGAAAGCATGAAAAACAGGAAGATCATTATAATTAGGTTTATGATTACTCAAATATTATTTCCCGCAAAGGCTCAATGTCCGCAATAATTCTTTGTGTACTTATTGGCTTTGTGTGAAAATAGCACATTATGTTTTGTCCGCGTTTTTATTTGTTGTGTGCATATCGTTTGTCCTCTTTAAATTTTAACACATTTACAGTCTGACGTGCTGTTACATCAATACGTTTTGCCGGGTCAAGCGGTTCAAGTAAAATGTCTTTCCCGTAGATAAAGGGATTGCGTTTATATTCCGAAGCCACTATACGGTCGGTAAGGAAGATGGCTTCTTTTGGGCAGGCTTCTTCGCAATCGCCGCAGAAAATGCATCGAAGCATGTTTATTTCATACGTTGCTGCATATTTTTCTTCGCGATAGAGGTGTTCCTCACCGGGTTTACGTTCCGCCGAAATCATGGTAATAGCTTCGGCCGGGCATGAAACGGCGCATAAGCCGCATGCTGTGCAGCGTTCACGTCCGAGTTCATCACGCTTTAAAACATGTTGTCCCCTATACACTTTGCTGAATTCGCGTTTCTGCTCGGGATAACTGATAGTCGATTTCTTGCGGAAAAAGTGAGTCAGCGTGATGGACATGCCTTTTACAATGGCAGGGAGATATATCTTTTCGAGAAAAGTCATATGCTTATCCGAAACTACTTTCGACCTGTTGGTTAATTTTTGCATGACGTTACCTTAAATTAATTCGGTGAAATAATAAAAAACACCGGTTGCAAGGATGTTAAAGATGGCCAGCGGAATCAATCCCTTCCAACCCAGGTTCATTAGCTGGTCGTAGCGAAAACGGGGTAATGTCCAGCGCACCCACATGAAAATGAAGATCATGATGAAAATCTTCAGGAAAAAGAACATCGTTCCAAGCAATGTTACTACGTTTGGCGGGAGCCCGATCTGATCAATGAAAGGCATATTGTAGCCGCCGAAATACAAAGTAGCGATCACTGCCGACGAAATGAACATATTGATATATTCGGCAAAAAGGTAGAAACCGAGTTTCATCGAACTGTATTCGGTGTGGTAGCCGCCGACCAATTCCGTTTCGCATTCGGGAAGATCGAAAGGGGAACGGTTTGTTTCAGCGAAAGCGCAAATTAAAAATATCAGGAATCCAAGTGGCTGGTAAAAAACATTCCAATGCATACCATGCTGCTGAAGAACAATATCATGCAGACTTAGTGAACCGGTTGTGATCACCAGCGCGACTATCGACATACCCATAGCCAGCTCGTAGCTGATCATCTGCGAGGCGGCCCGGATGGAACCATAAAGTGCGTATTTGTTATT
>JBBSBT010000637.1:0-1966 GCA_038250985.1 Bacteroidales bacterium | reverse complement strand
TTTATCGTTTGTGTATTGATACAGGTAATAAGCACTTTCGAAGTTTTCGGGACGAAGCGCATAGGAGCCGTTTTCCACTTTCATGGTCATATAATTCATCGATTCCGGCTCTATACCATGCAGCATCCACATGCGGTAATTCGAATTCTGAAGATCGGCTGCCCGTTTCAGGTCGTTGTTCATAGCCAGAGTACCCGCAAAAAACGCATCCAAAGCGCCATAACTGGTTTCGGTGCGTTTGCCGGTGGACATATCAGCATGTCCGTACCACAAGCCATCAGAAGTCTGGTCGGCAAGATATTTATTAACTGCTACAATGGTTGGTATCCACATTTCGCTCAATTGTTCGTCGTTATATAGAATAGAGCCTTTGAGCATATACTCCAGGTACGAATCAATGCCTCCGGATATATGACTGGCCGGATTGATTACTTTGCCGGTTTCAATATTTATACCTTCAGCAGTTAAATTTAAGGGAGAGCGTAAAGCATACAAAGCCGTCATAGCTTTCATTGCCGTTTGGTAATATACAGGATTCCCGGTATGCCTGCTCAGTGTTCCGTATTCAATCAGATAGGTCCCTATTTCAGCAGGATTGGATTCCGCTCCTGAAATGGCACCCGTTTTAAGATTTACATACCTATATGGCATCCCGGTAGGCGAATTAAAGGCTTTCATCAACCTCTTGCCCAGGTCTTCGGCCAGTGAAAGGAAACGGCGGTCTCCGTCGAGTTCATACGCGGAGAGCAGTCCGCCGAAAATGCGTATCGATACTTCAAAGTTTTGCACGTCCATATCCAAATCAAAGTCGAGATCTTTAAAAATAAGCGCTTTGGCTTCATTTGCTTCTTCTGTAAATCCCATTAATATCATGGTATCGAAGGCATCCACAGGCGTCATCAGCAGCGATTTCTTATACCAGTTATGAGGGGTTTTACTCAGTGGCTTTAAAGCGTCATACCCCCAGGCATATTTCTTATAACCGTTCCAGGCATGCAAAAATTCGGCTTTCACACTGGCGGCCATTTCTTTTTTATTTATAGCATTGGTTTTATCCGCTGCCGGGGTTTTTGTTTCAAAAGGCTGTGCATTTACCGTCACGGCCATAAGCATCATAAGCAATAATGAAACGGCAATAGTGAACAAGGTTTTCATAAATCCGGATTTTTGTAATGCGAAGATATAAAGTTAAGCTGGGCCAAATGCAGCAATTGATTGATATTTATCTTTCCGCTTGTAAATATTCCCATGGAATCATACTTTCTACATTCCTGATTATAGCTGGGATAATTAAACACGTAATTATAATTTAATATGCGTACAATGAAAAGATAAATGTTTTTAGTTTATCTTTGTCAGTGAAATACAACCAATAAGAAATGTTTACTAATAATACACTCTTCAATAATCATAATCCGTTTCGGGATTAGGAAAGCTGTAGTGTGTTTTAAAAATCATATTTGAGGCTTTCCTGTTCGGGAAGCCTTTTTTGTTTTTCAGATGATCGGATCATGAAATGTTTTACTTAAAAATGTACAGTTATGTGTGGAATTGTTGGAGTTTTTGATTTAAAAACGGCTTCGCAGGATTTAAGGCTGCAGGTTCTTGAAATGTCGAAAAAGGTAAGGCATCGCGGGCCTGACTGGTCAGGTATTTACTGCGGCGAAAAAGCTATTCTGGCTCACGAGCGTCTTTCAATCGTTGACCCGGAATCGGGGGGGCAGCCCCTTAAAAGCAGTGACGGAAAACTGATTTTATCCGTTAACGGTGAGATATACAACCATATGGAAATCCGCAAGAACCTGGCACATAACTATGAGTTTCTGACGCATTCAGATTGCGAAGTGATCCTGGCCCTGTACCGCGAAAAAGGCGCGGATTTCATTGAGGATCTGAACGGAATATTTGCTTTTGCCTTGTATGATGTCGAAAACGATTGTTACCTGATTGCCCGTGATCATATCGG
>JBBSBT010000636.1:0-1969 GCA_038250985.1 Bacteroidales bacterium | reverse complement strand
CCCGCAATGATTCCAGGAAACTGTTCACTGCCGAATGAGTAACTTTTTCATGTTTAAAATATTCAACGGCATGTTTTTTTTCGTCGTCGGTAGCCAGGTAAACATTGAGAATATTCAACAGATGCATTTTCATATGGCCCTTCTGAATGCCTTTGGTAACCAGCGATTTCACAGCTGAATAATTGTTCGCCAGGCCGGCGGCCGAAGCGATCATCATCAGCCCGTTTGCATCGGGATCGCCAAGCAGTTGCAGTGATAATTTAGCCAAGGGGTGCAGATGCGTAAGACCACCCACAGTGCCGAGTGCCATTGGCACTTCGAGCGAAAAACGGAATGTATTTCCTGAAATTTCGACTTTCGAAAGGCTGCTATATGTCCCGTTACGCGAAGCATAAGCATGTCCGCAGGCTTCCACCGCCCTGAAATCATTTCCGGTTGCCAGCACAACTGCATCGATTCCGTTATAAATGCCTTTATTATGCGTGGTTGCACGGTACATGTCGACCTGGGCAATATGTACAGCTGTTTCGAAACGGGTGACAAACTCCCTGTCGGTATAAAAATCGTCGTAATGATGACCACCATCCTTTATTTCGCCTTCCACCCAGGTGCGGACCAGGCAATCGGGTGTGTAGTTCGAAAGTATGGACATGATAACCTGGAGGTTGTATGTTGAAAAATCAGCAGAAGCCGTAGTATAATCACGCAAGGTATCGGCAAACTCCTCGAGACAGGAGTTTATGAAATTGGCGCCCATGGAGTCGCAGGTATCAAATGTCGCCTTTAGCTGGTAATAATCCGGAATTTTATCCGTCATATCCACCAGTTCAATATCAATTATGCCTCCGCCTCTTTCCATCATATTTGAAGTGATCCGCTGTGTATTGGCAAACATCTGACTGCGTATTTCGGGAAAAATCCTTTTGATCAGATCGAAACCGCCATTCCAGGTAAAGTGTACCTGCCCGATTTTTACGGTGCTGATCACTTCGCTGTGAAAACCTCCCCGTTCGGCCCAGAATTTGGCAGCACCGGATGCAGCCGCAACCACGGAGCTTTCCTCAATAACCAGCGGAACCATATACATTTTCCCGTTAATCAGGAAATTGGGTGCAACTCCGTAAGGGAAAAAATAATTACCCAGGGTGTTTTCGCTGAATTCATCAATCATTTTCTGAACTGCGGGATCCCGGTGCCAGGTGGCATGTAAGGTTTTGCTGAATAATGCAGGGTCAGCAAGGTGAGATGATACAAGGTCGATTTTCTGATCCTTATCCAACCGCGAAAACCCGGTTGTGATCTTTATTTCTTTCATTCTCTCAGTTTCTGGCGCAAATTTAGTGAATCGCATCGGTCATAAATTTAATATTTTTATTTAACAACCAGCTTCTCTGATTGTTTAATGTATTAACTCCGATTTTAAACAAAAAAGGCGGTTTGGTCAGCACCAGTCGGGGTGCGACTCAAAGTCGCACCCCGACTTTAAAAATTATCGCTGATCTTTTAAAAAAATCAATAGCTTTGTCTGCATCTCCCAATCCAGGCTTTTTATGAAATACCTTTCGGCAGACTGCATCCTTCCTGTGTCAGGCGAAGCCTGTTACCATTCGGTGCTTGCTGTTGCTGACGACGGGACCATCGAAGGGATTTACGATAAAAAAGAACTTAGCATTGCTGTTTCTAAAATCAGTCATTATAACGGAATACTGTGCCCGGGATTTATAAATACACACTGTCATCTTGAACTTTCCTGGGTGAAGGGTTTGATTCCCGAAGGTGGAGGTCTTGATCATTTCCTGCAGCGGCTTGATGCTTTAAGAAGATCCGTTTCCGAACCTGCAATCCTGAAATCGATTGAAGAAGAAGCGATTAAAATGGAGCAATCGGGGATTGTTGCCACAGCAGATATAGTAAACAGGGATCACACTTTGGCATATAAAAGCAAAAGCCTTCATTATTTTCATACGTT
>JBBSBT010000635.1:0-1976 GCA_038250985.1 Bacteroidales bacterium | reverse complement strand
TTGCGCTATGTCACGGTAAACCTGTATAAAGGCATCCTGCAGAGCGTCGTGGGCATCGTCGCGGTTGTTCACAATACGGTAGGCAATAGTGAACATGGCATCGCAATACTTGTAATAAAGGTCGCGCTGGGCAATACGGTTATTGCGGGTGCAACCCTGCACAAGGTCCCGCTCTATATCGCTTTTGTTACCGGTTATCAGTTGTACAACGTTCCTCAATAGCGTATTGGTTTAGCCTTTAACAAAAGTAACACTAAATTTGTCAATGCTGCCACTTTTACTCTTCCGATTCGCTTTCTTCAGCTTTCTGACAATAAAGGGCAGGTTTAGGGTAAAATGGTTGTATAGGTATGAAAATAATATTGTCGGCATTGTTTTTCGAAAAGTATAAACCACGGAGGCATGGAGGGCACTGAGGTTTTTTAACATTATTCTCCTTGTTTCTCGGTGGCCTCCGTGCCTCTGTGGTAAATAGCGCTTATTTAAAATAAGCTATAGGTCAGTGTTGCTTCTAATTGGTGGTTCCAATGTGATTGTGTCTGATTGTCATCTGAGCCTTCAGGGATATTGGATATAAATTTATCATAATTGACATTGTATAAGCCTGAAAAATTTATACTCAGCCTTAGTTTTTCAGAAATGTAATAATAAGCATGTAAACTGGGACCTGTATAGGCATTAAAGCTGTTCTTGGAATTTTCCTTATCTTTCTTTGATGTACCCAAAAATTGTTTGTCATACATAGATGACAAGAACCAGCCTACTGTTAATGAAGTCCTTGAATTTGGGTAAAATCCATAGCCATAACCAGCAGTTAATCTCATAGATGGGATAGAACCATTATAGCTGCTGGTATCAGAATAACCTGTATATGAATTTTCGGCTAACCAGTATTTGGAACCGGCACTCACTTTCAGGTATGCCGATTGCTGCCATCTGAGGTTGATTGGCTTTTCATAAACCAAACCTGCAACACCATAAATTTCTGCCTGGTTCGTCTTGTATTTTCCATCATATATGCTTTCAATTGGCAACGTAGTTTCTCTATGGAATTTCTGGTGGTTGAACTGGTAGTGACCCTCAACTCCGATGTATATCCGGTAGCCGCTTTCCCTTGCGGTATTGTTGGAATAATCCCAGTTGTCGTTTAGCGAGGTAAAATAAGCTGCATCGGTAATACTTACCAGACCGGTTTTTTGCATAAATGAATCAATGGCCGTTATTTCTGCAATTTTCCGCAAGCGGTTATCAAAAAAACGTTTGTATTTCAACGAAGTAATCACCTTCGCCAGTTCAAGTACTTCTTCATTAGTGGCAGAATGCTTATCCCGGTTCAACCGGTTCATATCTTCCAGCATATATAAGGCCAGCCGTGCATCCTGTACCTGTTCAATCCGGCCTTTTCCCAGGAGAAATGCCCCCCAAACAGAAGTGCCAAAACTATTTGAGTTGTTTTTGGTTGAAGCCGTTATTGTATCAGCATGGAAATCTTTGTTCTTTCCTGAAGAGCCTAAGTAAGAATTGGATACAGAGCCATTCACTTCAAAATAATACTGCTTTTCACTATAAAACCGTTTAAGACCGGAAATATCTAGATACTCATTGGTTGAGGAACTATTATCCTTATGTTCATTGTCCACTAATTTATATGTTTCGTGATTGGTTCCTGTACCAAAACTACCGTATAAAGTTGCGCCAAATTCACTCTGTGATTTAAGTGAATTTGTAAAACTTGAGTAGCGTGCCTGTGCATTTGAACTTAAATAATACCTGTTTGTAAGGTAATAATCCGAAGTATTGTCTTTTTTGTTACCATCTGAACTGCTGTTCATCCTGAAATTCAGATCCAGTGTCTGGTAGAAGTAATTTGGATTTTTGTAATCCGAAAGTTTAAATGTCGAATCCTGTGCAAAGGAAGATGTTGCAGAAAGTACAATCATGGAAACAAGAAGCAACGCAATCAGTTTACTCTTTTT
>JBBSBT010000634.1:0-1999 GCA_038250985.1 Bacteroidales bacterium | reverse complement strand
ACAATCAATAAAACAATTGAAGAAATTATTCTCATGCGCCGGTCCATGGAGGAGCACGATCAATTGATTTCCATCCAGCAGGACCTTAATGTCGCCCGCGAAATTCAACAGGGTATTCTTCCGAAAACCTTCCCGCCATTCCCTGATAGAAAGGATTTCGACATTTTTGGTTCCATGACTGCTGCAGAAGAGGTTGGAGGAGACTTTTTCGATTTTTTTATGATTGATAATGATCGCCTGGGATTTGTGATTGGCGATGTTTCAGGGAAAGGAATACCTGCAGCTATTTTTATGGCAGTAAGCCGGACACTTATCCGTGCTACCGGACTTAATGGAATGCCACCGAACGAATGCTTAAACTATGTGAACAATCTGCTTTGTTATGAAAGCGTTTCGTGTATGTTCGTTACTGTTTTTTATGGTATTATGAACATGAAGACCGGCGACCTGGAATATGCCAATGCCGGTCATAATCCACCCTATATCCTGAAAAATGGTAATGCTATCCAAAAGCTGGAAATTAGCGGAGATATCATATTGGGTTGTATGGAAAATCACCAATTTAAGTTAAAAAAAATCCACCTGAATCCTGATGATGGAATTTTACTTTATACAGATGGTGTTACCGAAGCTTTTAACCAAAATGAAATAGTTTATGGGGATGAACGCCTTGAACAACTGCTTTCGAACCTGGATCGCATAAATGCTAAAAGTGTTATAAATGCTGTTGTAGATGATGTGAACAATTTTGCCCTTGGAGTTCCTCAATCTGATGATATTACACTACTCTCATTAAAATATTATGGTTGAAGCATTATTTACACATGGCCGATAAAAATATAACCATTAGCAATAAGGTTGAGCAACTGGAATACCTTGCCAATACTCTGGAAATGATATCAGGTAAATGGCATATCCCAATGAATATTGCCTTAAACCTGAACCTCGTACTTGAAGAAGTGGTGACTAATATTATTTTTTATGGCTACGAAGACAAGAATGAGCATGAAATCAATATTAACTTGTCGTATAAAAATAAAATAATCAAGGTGCAAATTGAAGATGACGGCAGGGAATTTAACCCTTTACAGTTTCCGGAGCCTGACATGGGAAAAAGCATTGAAGAGAGCAAAATTGGCGGACTCGGTATCCATTTTGTGCGTAAAATAATGGATGACATAAACTACCTGAGATTGGACAATAAAAACAGATTAACACTGACTAAACACATTATTTGAACCTTTTTAATTTAAATCAGATGGAAGTACGTGAAAATAAAACCGGCAATTATTTAATACTAAATTTATCAGGTCGGCTCGACTCCTCCAATTATGGAGAGTTGGAGAAGAAATTATTCGGATTTATTGAAGGCGGTGAAGAACAAATTGTGGTCGATTGTTCCGGCTTGATTTATATTAGCAGTTCAGGTTTGAGAGTATTGTTGATGTCATTGAAGAAAATAACGTCTGTTAAAGGTAAATTCTATCTATGCTGTCTTCAGGATAATATCAGGGAAATTTTTGATATTGCCGGGTTTTCGTCCATCTTCAAACTTTTCGATACAGTTGAACAAGCCACTAAGTAAACATTACTTCCAGATTTATTCCAAAGCCGGACAAGTTAATCTGCCCGAATCTGATTAAAATGGGGAAAAATCAAAAGTTTTATCTGAGTACAAATATGTAGGGTTTACATGATTTATTATGCCAGAGGCAAATGAATAATGAAAACTGTTCCTTCACCTTCCTTTGTTTCCACTTTTATTTCCCCTCTATTCGCTTTTACTATATCATAGCTCAGGCTTAATCCAAGCCCGGTTCCTGACCCTGTTGGTTTTGTAGTGAAGAATGGCTGAAAAATTTTATCGATAATGTTTTGAGGAATACCGGGGCCGTTGTCGCTGACGGAAATTATTACCCCCCTCGGTCCCCCCGGAGGGGGGATGACCAACTCCGTACTAACTGAGACTGTTGGTGCATAACCAGTTAGGTTTAACTTT
>JBBSBT010000633.1:0-1999 GCA_038250985.1 Bacteroidales bacterium | reverse complement strand
TATCGGTATCGGGATGGGCATTGGGATGATCGGGATAGGCAATGCCTCTCCTGTACTGTACTTTTTAGGATTTGGCGGAGCCTTGCTGCATGTTCTTAACCATTCGTTATTCAAATCCCTGCTTTTCTATTCAGCAGGATCTGTTTACCAGCAAACGCATACAAGGGATATGGAGAAACTCGGTGGCCTGGTAAAATCCATGCCTAAAACTGCAGTCGTTTTCCTTATCGGGGCTCTCGCAATCGGAGGTCTTCCCCCGTTCAATGGTTTTGTATCTGAATTTATTATATACAGCGGTCTAATACAGGGAATACAGATAAACAACCTTAGCCAGATTTTGCTCTTTATCCTTTCGCTGGCTGGTTTGAGTGTAATCGGAGGACTTTCGATACTTACTTTTACCAAAACCTTCGGCACCATCTTTCTGGGTCAGGCCCGTACAGAACTTGTACATAAACCGCATGAGGTTTCATCCCTGATGCTTGTACCTCAATATGTTATAATTGTCATTATGATGAGTGTGGCTTTTATTCCCGGTTTTTACCTGCGGATTATAGGGAATACTCTTGTTGGTATAAATCCGTTGCTTCCTGATTCTGAATATATTGCAGGGTTTGCCGGTACGATCAGCCGTATAAGTTTGTATTCCATACTGCTGATCGGTATCATTGCGGTTACCTGGATTGCCCGTACCATGGTAATGGAAAAACGCATTCAAAGTTATGGTCCTACCTGGGGATGTGGATACGTGGCAGCCACAAGCAGGATACAGTACACCGGCAAATCATTTTCCAAGCCATTGTCTAAAATCCTCAACGCCATGCTGATCGAGAACAAACATTATGATGAATTGGGCGCCGGCGAAATTTTTCCAACGAAAAGATCGTATCTTTCGCATTACCATGATTTTTTTGAGTACCGTTTGATTAACCCGCTGACAAAAAGACTAAATTATTCGGCCAACTATTTCAGTTTTATACAAAATGGCCGGGTACAATCGTATGTGATCTATGGCATTGTTTTTATACTGGCCGTATTTCTCCTCACCGTATTTAACATCGTATCATGAACCTGCTGATTGCATTTATCCTGGTACCCATTGCCGGTATGATTTTAATTCCTTTTCAGAAAGTGAACGGGAAAGGGATTGTGTCCTTTGCTTTGCTGGTGGTAAATGCCTTGATATCGGGATATTTTGCTATACAGGGTTTGTTCGGTGATGCCATAAGCTTTACGTTACCGGGAAGTTTTATAACGGGCCCGATTCCTGTAAAGATTGATTCATTATCGGGTTGGTTTATACTGATCATTAACCTGGTATTTGTAACCGGCGGTTTTTATGGATTGTTTTATATGAAAGCATACCGTGAGCAACGGAACAACCTCACATTGCACAGCATTTCATTTTTATTGCAGCATGCGGCCATGGTAAGTCTTTGTGTGATACAGAACAGTTTTGTGTTCCTGATCACCTGGGAAATAATGGCGCTGACCTCATTTATGGTCATCATTTTTGAACACGAACAAATTGCAACTATCAAAGCCGGTATTAATTTTCTGATACAATCTCATTTTTCGATTTTGTTCCTGATGATAGGTTTTATCTGGGTAGCGTCAAAAACAGGAAGCTATGATTTTCAGGCAATTACTGTCTATTCGGCTTCAGTTCCTTCATCGGCTTCCCTGATGCTTTTCGTTTTCTTTTTTATCGGTTTTGCCATTAAAGCGGGGTTTGTACCTTTTCATACCTGGCTTCCTTATGCACATCCGGCTGCGCCTTCGCATGTATCAGGCATCATGTCGGGAGTGATCATCAAAATCGGGATTTTCGGCATTTTGCGCATGCTTCTGCTTGTAAAAACTGACCTTACAACAGTTGGATACCTGATTTTAGTACTATCGCTGGTTTCAGGATTATATGGAGTGATGGTGGCTATTGTTCAGCATAACCTTAAAAAATTACTTGCTTATCATAGCATTGAGAATATCGGCATTATCG
>JBBSBT010000632.1:0-2004 GCA_038250985.1 Bacteroidales bacterium | reverse complement strand
TCAAAACAGGTTTGCTGTCGAATAGTTTCATCAGAACAAGTCCTAAAACTCCGCCTACAGTCATGAATCCCCAAAAATAGGCCACCGCATCCGCGCCTGCCATATCAGGGTTAAAACCATGGTATTTCAACAGGAACTTCGACATCCAGTACGAAATTCCCTGCTCAGTGCCTACATATGCAAAGATTCCAAGAAAATACAGAATTACATATTTATTTTTAAAAAGTTCAATATAGCTGTCTTTTGTGCCCACTTTTTCATCTTCCTGTAACTCTACTTTAGGGAATTTAACTATGGCAACCACCACAAACATCACTATCGCTATAAAGGCAAAAATCCAGTATACCGAAACCCACGACATGGTGGTCGGAACCAAATCTGACATCAAACCAATAAAAGGTTTATCCAGATTCCCCTTGTCGATGTTGATTACAAAATAAGTATACATATGAGGGCTGACAAACGAAGCCAGACCAAAAATCAGTTGAGCAAGAACGGAATAAAATGCGTAATTGGCTTCGCCACCCGAAACCCGCAAAAGCGGATTAATTACAACCTGCAGGGCAGCCATTCCTGCTCCTATGGTAAAGAGCGAAACCACAAATACATTGAATCCGGGAAAAAGCGCAAATACGATTGCACCTGTAAAAGCCAGCAAAAAGGCGAGAATCATCATCCTTTTTTCGCCAAACTTCTCGACTCCAAAGCCGGAGGGTATTGACATTATTCCGTAAGCAATAAAGAAGGCAAACGGAAGTAAACCAGCCATGGTATTGCTGAGCGTGAAACTTTCCGAAACTTTTTGATTAAGCGCGCCAAGGATATTCGTGAGAAACGAGATCACAAAGAAAATAAGCATAATCAATACTATCAGCAACGGACTTTTGTTCTTCATGATTTTGGCTTTTTAATGGGTTAAGCTGGTTTTGGGAGAGATAATTGTGCGCTATTTTGAGATTGTTTGAATTTATTAAAAAGTACCCACCCAAGCCCTCCCTGATTTCAGGGAGGGTGTAATTTGTGCTAGATTCTGAATTTTCCTTTTGCAGAATATTTTTCTTAGCACGTTCTCCCCCTGTCCCGATAGCAATCGGGATCAGGGGGAGTCAGAGGGGGTAAAAAGGGCAATACTGATTTTATAATTTCTTATTTTATGCTGATCAGTTGTGACTTTATATTCCAGCCTGTAATTGACAATTGCGATTTAGTCTTAGCCAGTATTTTTCGGGAAACCGTACAGCTGATTTCCCTTTTTTCGCCCGGAAGCAAGCTGAAGAAATTATCATCCCAGAAAACAGGACGGATGCTGACGCCCTTTTCATCATTCAATGTGAGCGAAATAAAAAATGCAAGCTTATCGGTTGGATTTGAAATCCATGTATGAATTACCTGATCGTTGCCTTTTTCTTCTGTTTTGTAACTAATCAATATTTTCGATGCAGGCAAATTGCTGAGGGGGGTAAAATCAGCAAACGATTTTAGTGGTGTGAAAACCCAGCTTGTTTTGTCCCAGGCAAATTCATCGGGTTTGTCCGAAAGCCAGTAAAAATTCCCGGCTATACGCTGTCCGTTTGCATTGGCTAATTTCATGCTAAGAAATTCATTTCCTTTTAAAGGATCGAGCTGCAAAATTTTCATTGAAGAATTAGCCGGAATATTTATAATCAGATCCTTATTTACCAATGATTTGGAATCGATATTAGATAAACTTATTCCTGCGTTTATATTTTTAACATCTTCGCGGGTTTCATTAACAGCATAAACCGAATTTTTCCCGTAATCATATATTATCTGCACGGGTTGATTTGCATTGCGGGCTGCATAGTATGCGGATGTCGGCCTAAGGTAATAATCGTATAATTGCCAGTACATCGAAGGCCAGGCCGAATTAAGCATCCATTGAATAATGCCTGTTGTTTTCGGAATATTTACCCTGAATGCCTCAAACATGCCCCGCATAGCCTCATAACTCTGGGCATCGGATTTCAAAAGATATTCATCCAG
>JBBSBT010000631.1:0-2010 GCA_038250985.1 Bacteroidales bacterium | reverse complement strand
TGACCTTGGTAAAGTCCGCGAACTGCAATTCAGCTACAGTCGTCGTGTTGACCGGCCTTCACCCCGCCATATGAATCCGTATGTCGATTATTCTGATTCGCTCAACATCAGCCAGGGAAACCCTGATCTGAAACCTGAATATACCAATTCACTTGAACTTGGTGTGCTGAAATACTGGGATAAATATTCGCTTACTTCAACTGCTTTTTTTAGAAATACTTCCGCTCTGGTTGAAGATATAACCCGGATTGATTCAACTGGTGTAACCTATTCCATGCCACAGAATATCAGCAACAGCAAATCATATGGATTTGAGTTTGTTGCTTCAGCAAACCCATACAAATGGCTCAGGCTGAACGGCAATCTTTCCTTTTATCAATACTGGGTAAGTGCGTTACCTGAGCAATTTATTCCCGAAACCAACCAGTTTACCTAAAGCGGCCGTGTGAATGCCACGTTCAGTTATTCGAAAAACGGCTCTATCCAGCTAATCGGGAATTATGATTCACCGAGTTGTTCACCGCAATCTAAACGTAAGGCCAATTATTCAGCGGATGTCTCGCTGCGGCAGGATTTACTCAAGGGTAAAATGTCCTTCTCCCTCAGGGTTACGGATGTCTTTAATACCCGGAATTATAATTACACGACTACTGGTCTCAATTTTGCTTCCATAAACACCAGGTACAGGGAATCGCGGATTTTGTATGCCGGCTTACAGTTTAAAATCAATAACTACAACAAAAAAGCTGAAAAGCCCCTGATGAACTCAGATATGCAGGAAGAAGGGTTTCAATAAACGAATCCCTGGTGCTTGTAACTGTTACCTGTTTAATTTCCTGACGGATATGCAAACATCCCGGAGAATCGCTCAACGGGTTAATTTGACATTGATAGCTGAAGTTATACTTTCCGGTCGCCGAAGCAAATCCCCATTTTACGCGATTTCTTAACAATGGAGTGGTCGGTGGGGACAAGTTTAAGTTTTCCGCCTACCTGTTCGAGTGGAATGGAAGTAATAGTTTCACCTTCTTTACAAACCATTAAGCCAAATTTCCCTTCGGCGATCAGTTCAACGGCATGCGCCCCGTAACGGGTAGCCAGTATACGGTCCATGGCTGTCGGGGAACCGCCACGCTGCACATATCCAAGAATAGTTTCGCGCGTATCGAGCCCGGTTTTTTCTCTGATGGATTCTGATATAAATGTTGCCGCCCTGATTCCTCTTGGCCTTTCGATTCCTTCAGCCACTACTACGATGGAATAGGGTTTTTTGTTTTTTGCCCTTTTTTCGAGATACCGGGCTACAATATCCATATCGTATGGAATTTCCGGAATCAGGATAACGTCTCCACCGCCTGCAACTCCTGAATAAAGCGAAATCCATCCCGCATGATGTCCCATGAGCTCAATAACCATGATGCGCTTATGCGAATTGGCTGTGGAGTGAAGCCGGTCGATAGCCTCGGTTGCAATGCCTACTGCAGTGTCGAATCCGAAAGTGATATCTGTTCCAAATACATCATTATCAATAGTCTTAGGTAGCCCGATAATATTTAAACCTTCGGCTGAGAGCCTGGCAGCAGTTTTCTGCGTGCCGTTTCCTCCTATAACCACCAGTGCATCCAGTCCGATTTCCTTATAATTTTTTTTGATGATCTTCGACATGTTTTCGCCTGTAACCGGATCGTTTTTAAAGGGCTTGTCGCGGGAAGTGCCCAAAATGGTGCCGCCAAGAGTCAGCATCCCCGAAAGCTGCGTCTCTTCCAGTTCAACGTAATCCTTATCAATAAGTCCACGGAAACCGGAGGATATACCGATTACTTTCATTCCGTATTCGCTGATGGCCGTTTTGCCAACACCGCGGATTGCCGCATTAATACCGGGGCAATCCCCTCCGGCAGTAAGTATTCCTATCTTCATTCCACGGGTCGAAAGTGTCATAAATTCAGTGTTTAAAAATCAATGCAAAGGTAAGTTATTAGCGAACAGGGTATCCATTAATATAAAGTA
>JBBSBT010000630.1:0-2010 GCA_038250985.1 Bacteroidales bacterium | reverse complement strand
GGCCAATGCGCCTTATGACCAGATATACCTTCTTGTAAATACATCAAAATACGGAGGTGGAGCTATTTATAATTATTACAGCACTTCGGTAAACAGCAATGCATCTTCCGCAAAAATATTTGTACACGAATTCGGGCATGGATTTGCCGCCCTGGCCGATGAATACGACGACGGATCAACCTCCTTTAACGATATGTACCCGCTCAATCTCGAACCCTGGGAACCTAATATTACAACCCTGGTGAATTTCGAAAGCAAATGGAAAGGAATGCTTCCGGCAAATACACCCATACCTACGCCGATTAAAAATGCGCCTGCCATGCAACTAGGTGTTTACGAAGGTGCAGGCTATGTGACCAAAGGCATTTATCGTCCTACTCCCGACTGCCTGATGCGGACTTTTAAAGGGGATAAATTCTGTCCGGTATGTTCGGCTGCGATACAGAACATGATTGATTTTTATGCGAAGTGATCTTAGCAGGTTAAATCTTTCGTTTTTAGGGATTGGATTATGTGGTTGGAAGACGGAAGTCTGAAGTCGGAAGACCGGAGTGTTCCATTTCCGAATCTTTGCTTGCTTTTTTAATTCTGCCTCTTTCCCGGCTATATTAAAGTTTTTTTCTTGAGGGTTTACCACATCAGCAAATTAACTCCTGCCTTCCTTCTTCGGTCCTCCTTCTCCGGTCTTCCGACTTCAGTCTTCCGTCCCTCCTGCAATCCGAAAACAAAAACCGCGATTAAATCCTTTCAAATCCTTCTTACGTATATATATTCTAAATAGGCATAAATCTATTCATTATCATTCGGAATTGAGCGGGAAATGACTAATTTTGCAGCCTGAAAAATTGAATTTTATATTCTTTTACGTGTTATCCCGATAACAATACACAATCTCATATGGCCATTACAAAATTAGAACAGATGTTCGATTTGCTGAAAAGCAAACCTAAAAAACGTATTTCAGTAGCTTTCGCAAACGATGCTCATACCATCGAAGCCGTATACGCTGCCGTTGAAAGAGGAATCGTTGACGCCACACTTACCGGCGACGAGGCTGCTATTAAAAAAATATGCCTGGAGCATCATATGGATGCCGGCAAATTTGAAATCATGAACGAACCCAACGAAATAAAAGCCGCTCAGCTCGCTGTTCAGTTGATCAACGAAGGCAAGGCAAGCCTGCTTATGAAAGGTTCGCTCAGCACCGATAAATACATGCGGGCCATTCTGAATAAAGTTGCCGGAATCACCAACGAAGGCGCCGTTTTATCGCACGTTTCGATTATGGAATTTCCATCGTATCATAAACTACTCACCATTGCCGATGTTGCAATTATTCCCCAGCCCGACCTGAAACAAAAAATTAAAATGGTTGGTTACCTGGTAGCTGTTTCAAAAGCCATTGGTGTTGAAAAACCCAAAGTGGCCGTTATCGCTGCTACAGAGCAGATGCTTGCGGGTATGCCTGCCTGTGTTGATGGTGCCATTCTCGCCAAAATGAGCGACCGCGGACAAATTCCGGGTTGTGTGGTCGACGGACCGCTTTCACTGGACGGTGCCCTTGATATGGAATCAGTTCAGATTAAAAAGATTACCGGCCCGGTTGCCGGAGATGCTGATTGTTTGCTTTTCCCGAATATTGAAGCCGGAAACGTATTCTTTAAAGGCGGCACCAAACTGGCCGGCGCTGAATTAGCTGCTTATGTTGCCGGCGCGCGCGTACCTTGCGTACTTACATCACGCGGCGACAGCGCATTAACAAAAACCTATTCCATTGCACTTGCTGCTTTGATGGCTAAATAGTCAGTATTGTTTATTGCTCTTAATGACTGAAATAGGAATAGTTAATGGAAAATAATAAATAGTTAATTGATAAATAGCACAACATCGTTGACACTTTAAATTGTAGCATAACATCGTTGACACTTTTTTTTGCAAAACGTTCTTTGACATTATTTTTTCGTATTGTTCAGACAAAAAATGAACGAATACGAGAAACGAAAAGTAGCT
>JBBSBT010000629.1:0-2017 GCA_038250985.1 Bacteroidales bacterium | reverse complement strand
TCTTTCCCATATAAATCTGACAGGGCAGCAACAGCTCCGGTTTGGAGTTTAGTAAGTAATGAATCAAAGGTTGGCATTTGATTTTCCGGTTTGAGAAGATAACTCTTTCAACTGATATCGTGATTCAGAACAAAAATAGAAGTAATAAATGATAAGAAAAAGAGTTTCTGCAACTTCTTCAGCTAATTATTTTCTTCCCGAAAATACTGATTCTAGAGTTTCCGTATCTTTAGATGACTAAAATTGCATTAAATTGAATCCAAAGAAACTCTGGCTACGGGTGACGGGCTCCATTTCCGGGATAGTATCTTTCTTCCTCTGCATATGGTTATGGCGTTTGTCGGGAACGGAAAAGGATTAACGAATTTTAAACATTCAATACAATGGGACAGGAAGATTATTTGCTCAGGGAAATTGAAAAGATAACAATTATGCTACGCTTTATTCTCGGTAAATTAACCGGGAATCATGAAAACCTCGCAATATCCCTTGACGAACAATTTGAAGAGACAAAGGAACTGCTTTTCAACGAAATCAATTTTGACCTCGATATGTTTTTGAAACTGAATGAATCAGATATAAATGAGTACATTTCGAAGATAAAGGGAAACAGCGTTGAAAATCTTGAAATTCTGGCTGAAATAATAGCAAAATCTGGTTTAAACGGGAACACGGAGATAAAAAATAATTATCTTCATAAAGCACTTCAAGTGTACGAATATTGCAGCTTAGCGGATAAAACTTTTTCGGTTGACAGGGAAAGTAAAATCCGGGAGATTAAAAACAGGCTGTAAGATTGTGCCGCTATCCTACAAAAGTTGACACAAATTACCATCCTCAGTCTGTTTAAATTAAGCATATAATCACACTGCAAATATTCAGTCGGCAGATGTGAACACAAAACGGCGCTGGCTTGTTACTATTTGGGTAAATCCTGAATACTTTTTTTCGACTTCTTTAAATTTAATGCATTTAGAGATGTGTAACTAGTCAGCTCCGTCAATGCAATAAAAGATAAATACTTGCCACAGATTACTCAGATTACACAGAAAAAATTAATGCCTGTTTTTTATTTTTTGCTTTCAAAACGGCTGAAAGCAGTCATAAATCTGTGCAAATCTGTGAAATCTGTGGCAAAATAGAAAGTTTAAAGGCTGAATAGTTACAAAGATGTATTTCCTAAAAAATACTCCTGTCGCTTTGTTTAGGGCAATCGGGGTTTGCAATTCGCAATTAATAAAGGAAAGTATCGTTATTTAAATAAGTACTTGTGAATTAACCTGGCCAACTACTAATTTTAAAACAGGAAGCATAAACAGGATATGATCATAATCAGAACCAATGAGAGCACTTACTATTTTACTGGTTGAAGATGATGAATTGAGCCAAAGAGTAACAGCGTTCTACCTGAAACGGTATGGACATGAAGTGGATATTGCCAAAAACGGGAATGAAGCAGTGAGTAGTTTCAGGAACAAAAAATATGATCTTATTCTGATGGATATACAAATGCCTGAAATGGACGGCCTGCAGGCAACAAGAGAAATCCGGAGAATAGAAACGGGTTTTCATATAAAACAACATACAACAATAATTGCTATCACCACAAATCCTGATAAAATTTCAATAATGAATGCCGGGATGGATGGATATACACAAAAGCCATTCAGTTTCGAAGGGTTAAACTCATTGCTGAGTGATAACAACCTGGGTTGATATTCATTTTAAAAACCATGCATTTGAGAAATAAGGGGCTGAAATTCCGGCCTTTTCAGGTTAGCTGATATATAGCCTTACTGGTTTTGCGCTACAAGCCTGGAGCCTGATCCGTTTCGGAATTGATCCTATATGCGGAAAGATAAATAAATCCATGGCTGTCCTGAGTTTGCTGCTCAGGATAGTTCTTTATTGTTTTTTTTAGGGAACACTACTGACAGCTGAGGTTAAAATATTTCTTGATGCCTTTATAACCAAAGAAAGCCTTAAATAGTTAGCTCTATGAAAAAGCCCGGAACTA
>JBBSBT010000628.1:0-2019 GCA_038250985.1 Bacteroidales bacterium | reverse complement strand
TTAAGCTCAGTGATTAGTGCCTTTTTTGTTTCAGCATCGGAAGAGGAATGACCGGCAATTGTTATAGTTAATTTAGAGTTTTTTAACGCGGAGTGCACTCGGAATGCCTGTACCGGCGGACAGATAAAATCAAACCTTCCCTGGACAATGGTGGTCTTTATGTTCCTGATTTTATCAATATTTTCCATGATAAAATCTTCGGTAAGGAAACAATTGTTTTTGATAAAATGAGCCTCGAGAATGGCCATCGATTTATAGGAAAATGATTTCAATGAATCGTCAGGATCTGCAATCTTGTTTATGGTATAAAATGACATTTCATAATATGCCCATTCATAGGCGAACTTATCGCTGATCGCTTTATCATCGGATAACATATTCCGGTAATAACAGTCCACCGGATTTTCACCTTTCTTTACCAGTTTTGCAAATCGTTCCCATACATCCGGGAAGAATTCTTTTATCCCTCCTCCTATATAATGATCGATCGAATATTTGTTTGCCAGCCACACGCCCCTCAGAATCAGCCCCAAAACCCGTTGAGGATGATGAATGGCATAAACCAAAGCCAGTGTGCTCCCCCAGGAACCGCCGAATACGTATGTTTTATCAAAGTTTAAAAAATCCAATAACTTGTTAATGTCGCTGACAATATCCTGTGTGGTGTTATACTCAATGGAGCCAAATGGTTTGCTTCGCGATGATCCGCGCTGGTCAAAAAACAGGACGTCATACCTTCTTTTATCGAAAAATTGTTTGTCGCTATCGGAGAAACCGGCGCCCGGACCGCCGTGAAGAAACAAAACGGGGATGCCTTTTGGATTGCCATACAATTCATAATAGAGTTGATGTCCTCCGGACACATCTAAATACCCTGATTTGTACGACTGAATATTTTTAGGAGTGGCCATTTAGAGTTCGGTTAGATTTAACTTCACGATTCATGATTTTATGCCTGTTGGGTTTTGATGCAAGTTACCATATAATTTTCATTCAGTTGATGGTTGCAGCGATAAACAGCGTTTAACTTTTTTTTGCTTTCCTGGTGGCTTTGTGCTAAAAAAAAGAATTGCCATAAAGGCTCAAAGAATCACGAAACAGGGCTGCAACACGAATCTACACCTGAGCTATTCAAATTTATAATTATTTGTGATACAATATCATATGAAACCATTATGGATGACAAATTGTTTTCTAAGTGCAGGAATATTATTAAATACGGTAGAATAAAAATCCGGCAACATGACTTACAGAAATAAAATACTATACGTTCTGCCAGGATTTCCTGTTAATGTAAATTTGAAATATTTTAGCCTGGAGTATTAAAAATTTCCTTTTTTTCATCTTTATCATGCCAAATTCAACTCCGTTCCTGAATAATAAACCAATTTGCAGCTAGTCGTTTCAAAACAAAACCCGGCAGCATTTCAATTTTGGGCAATACATTATGGCTGTATTTTATTTTGATGTGCTGGAAAGGTTAATACATCATAATAATTCCATGCATTCATTCGAAAATTGATTTAATGCATATCTCTTTGTACTTTTTGCTTGATCAAAAAGTACCCAAAAATCAAGGCTTTATAACAATGCTGGCGGTTCTAAGCCAAAGGTATCTCCTCGCAATACAATGCATGGAAGAGGACAGCAAATCCTGACAGTTAGCCTTGCTGTATATTGCTACGCACATGCCGTTCGCACATACCTCCGGCTAAGAACCGCAGGCGCATTTTTATAATGCCGGTCCCTTCTAAGAGACTTACTTCTTATGGCAACATTGCGGAACAACGGTTTGGCTTTTTAGTGTGATTTTCAGGGTGTAGGGACCGGCCTAATAGAAATTTCACAACAGATGTTGACGAAGGTAAACAGCGCGGGCATGTGCGTAGCAAAACACCAGCCTCACGTGCTGTATGGATATGGACAAATCTATCAGGCCTTTCCCGATAGCTATCGGGATTGCGAGCCTTACCAAGTCTTACATCTGTGTGAAATTTATATTAAGCCTAGACTTTTTGG
>JBBSBT010000627.1:0-2023 GCA_038250985.1 Bacteroidales bacterium | reverse complement strand
GCTATGGAGAGGCGTTGTTTCATCCCCAGGCTGTATGTTTTAAATTTATCATCTTTCCTGTCGAGCAGGCCAACCAGTTCCAGCACAATTTCAATTCTTTCGGTTCCGCATTCCTTGATGTGGGCTGCTATCCGCAGGTTTTGCACTGCAGTGAGATAAGGATAAAAACACGGTGTTTCGAGTATAGCGCCTATATTTTTGCGGGCATCAACAGCTTTCATAGTGTTAAACCATTGGAATGTGCCCCCGCCGGGTGCAACTACTTCCAGTATCATACCAAGTGTGGTGGTTTTGCCGCTTCCGTTAGGTCCGAGTATGCCAAAAACCTGGCCTTGTGTAACAGTAAGGTCCAACTTGTCAACTGCCTGAATTCTGCCAAAGCGTTTTGAAAGGCTATTTATTTTGAGTACGTTTTCCACTTTTCTGTTGGTTGAGGTCAAAAATATTGATCATATCATCCGATTTAAGACTCTGCATCAAAGTCGGAATTTTCTGCCATCCAATCCGGCCACGCATATAGAAAGCATAAAATGCATCTTCATTTTTTATAACCCCAACAAATTGATTTTCATGTTTGTTTTCTTTTCCGTACAAAAGGAAAATTGTTTTGCCACCCGAGAAGCTGGCGTATTCCTCAAATCCGATTTTCTTGTACGTAGTGATAATTGCTTTGTATGATTGGCTGGCTTTTGCAGCCGAGTCGAGCGTATAAACCAGCAGTTTTTCAATATCGTTTACCAGCCCGTTGTAATCGGGATTGTGAGCAGTATTAAGCATTCGCAGCGTACTGGGATAAAAACAGAATTTCCTCTCTTTGTGTGCGTCTGCGTAATTTTTAAAAGGTGTTTCCTGTGCCTTGAGGGCGGGCAAAATCCCAACCATCAACCCGAAAACTATAATCAGCTTACTTATGTTTGCCATCGTCAATATGTTTCAGTTGATCAACACCGGGTACACGCATTTGTTGTGCAATCTTCGAAATATTTTTCAGGTCAATGTCGCCATATAAACTTATCATGATAAATTGGTTTTTCCTGCCGGCAACCATAATTAATTCCGAAATTATTCCGTTATTTTCCTTGGTCGAAAACAGCATGTTTCCCCGGGCGTCGTTAACTGACACCAGCTCTTCGTAACCGGCTTTGTTTACATCGGCAACAGCCTGCTTATAAATAGTCATGGAATTTGGAATACTGTCGGCCATTAATACTTTGAGGCCTTTCAGTTTGCTTACCGCCTGCAGAAATTCCTTTTCGGCAGCGCTGCCTGCTTCCAGGTTAGTAAACATCGAGAACATTTTCTGGCTTACCGAAACCTTTGTAAACTTTTCGTTTCCGGCATACTGGTTCATGTATTTCGTGATAACGGTTCCTTGCCCCATCATAGTGATCGATATAAGGAACATACCGGCTAGTAAACTGATTTTTTTCATGATTCAGTGTTTTTCATGATTAGTATTATCTTTTTTGATTTTAACGACGTGAAAGTCGCACATGCCAAAGTATGACGCGCAACTGATAACATGGTTACATATAAACGGAAAATTAATAATTTGGTTGCATTTCAGATAATTTGCTTCATTTTTATTATATCCAAAAACTGAGGTTTGGAAATGCATTTGTGATTTATAGTAGGTTTAAATAGATAGGAGTGAGGAAAGAATGCTAAGTTGCAAACTCAGGATAGCGGGGGGATGTTTATCGGATGCAGTGGGATCGCAGCCTATGACAAAGGCTTTCAACCTGTTTGATTTATTGCAGTAGTGGGAGGGATGGCCCATATAAATACTATTTTGGTTTACAATGGTGGATTATAACCTTTAATTCAGTGACGCTTTTAAAATAACCGTTGTTGAAAACTACAAGTATCTTAGATTTTATCGATTAATATATTCTTTACCAATTCATAAGCTACGACCGGATCATAAACTACGCCCGGACGGAGCAATGCTTTTATATCGCCAAGGAAATCATCATCCACCATTTTTTCATCGAGGTTTTCGAGAAAGAGTTTTTTAGCAGGT
>JBBSBT010000626.1:0-2033 GCA_038250985.1 Bacteroidales bacterium | reverse complement strand
TCACCTGTTAACCTGTTGCTCGAAAAATTTAACCTTGAACCTGTAGTCAGGGAGCATTTACTTTCGATGCAGCGCAACTCAAACCGTTTGTTAAGGCTGGTTAATCAATTAATTGATATCCGGAAAATTGAATCCGGGAAAACCGTTTTCAGGGCTCAAATTACGGATCTGATTCTTTTATGCCGCAATGTAATCAACTACTTTGAAATGGAGGCGAAGGACAAACGCATTCATTTGTCATTTAACCCGGAAGTTGAAAAACTGAATTTGTTTCTTGATGAGGAAAAAGCGGAAAAGATATTCTTCAATGTGCTTTCGAATGCAATGAAATTTACCCCTGAAAACGGCACAGTCGGAATCACGGTTTATTCTTCACATTCCGACGAATATGCCGATGACTGTGTTGTTGTAGGAGAACCGATCGATGGCGACATGATATGTGTTGAATTTTCGGACAGCGGACCAGGCATCAGTTCAGATGATCTGAAATTAATCTTTGACCGCTTCGAACAGGGCAAAAAACACCAGTCATCCGGAACAGGTATCGGCTTGCACATGGCTTACGAATATACCCGTATGCACAAAGGAAACATCAAGGTCAAATCAAAGATCGGATCAGGGTCAACTTTCACTGTTAGTTTCCCGTTTGCAGAAGAAATTCAGGGGGATTCAGAATGGAAGGAAGAAACTGATATTAATAAGCAACTTAGCTTTGTGCCTGAATTATCCGGATTAACGACATCACAATCTGAAAAGGAAAAAACAATCACCATTCTGATTATAGAGGATAATTACGAACTCAGAACCTACCTGAAAAACATGTTAAGCCAGCAATACCGCATTGTTACTGCTCCAAATGGCAAACAAGGACTCGAAACTGCATTGACTATTATTCCCGAATTGGTTATTACTGATGTAATGATGCCGCAAATGGACGGCTTTGAAGTTTGTCGCCAGCTTAAAAATAACATTTTGAGTAGTCACATACCCGTTATCCTGCTTACCGCTTTCAGCGATTCAGATAAACAGATCGGCGGGTTAAAAACCGGGGCTGATGCCTATATCACGAAACCTTTCGATGAAAATATTCTGCTGGCTCAGATCGAAAATTTAATTTCTTCGAGGGCAAAACTCAGGGAGATATTCTCTGAATCCGACAGCGCATGGGCCGACGGAATGGATGTATTATTCTCAGACAAAATGCTGATCGAAAAGGCTACCTCGATTGTGGAGAAACATTTAAATGACAAGTCATTTGTTATTGACAACCTGGCAGCAAATATCGGTATCAGCACAAGCTCTCTTTACCGCAAGCTTAAAGTGCTTACCAACCAGACGCCAACTGAATTTGTAAGGTATATCCGTTTAAAAACTGCGATCAGGCTTATGAACGATGGGAATACTAACGTTGATGAAATTGGCTTTGCTGTTGGTTTTAATTCGCACTCCTATTTTACAAGCAGTTTCAGAAAATTGTATGGGAAAACTCCTTCCGATTACCTGAATGATTTAAAAACTAAGAGGAATTAACTTTTATAAAACAGCAGAGCTGTTGAGGAAAGATTTTTAAAATATCAGGTGAAGATTTAAGAAGCGAAGATTTTAATTTATAAAAACCCAGGTGTATGTTGGCCCGATTATTTTTTGTTTTACTTTTGTAGCCGGAATGAGAAATTTAACAACAAATATGAATTGGTGGCATTTTACAACAAACGTTGTGGACAGCTAATTCTATTGCTTTAATTTATATAAGGTGACCCGCTGTTTGCAAAGAACAACGGGTTTTTTTATGTCTAAGAATTTAAACTAGTTAACCAATGAAAATTTACACCGATACCTACCAGACTCTTTCGGATACTAAAACACCGGTAAGTTTATTCCTGGCTTTACGCGACGAATACAGTGCGCCTATGTTGCTCGAAAGCTCCGATTACAATAGCAAGAGCAACCATTATTCATTTCTCTGCTTCGAGCCGATTGCAAGTATCACTATTCATAACAAACAGTTAAAAACGGTCATAAACGGCGGAATT
>JBBSBT010000625.1:0-2035 GCA_038250985.1 Bacteroidales bacterium | reverse complement strand
TTTTTTTAACTGGTTTGGAATAATGGTGTTTCCTTTTATTTCGACCCAGTTGCCACTTGCACCTTCAGGATTTGTAACAATGCTGCTATGTCCATCAAAACCAGCTTGCACATACCACCCGATTGGCTTTTTGCCTGTTGCGGTTGTCGAAAAGTCCTCATAAAAATAAATATTGGCATCCGTAGCGGCTTTTTTACTTGCCACAGACGATTCCGCAACAACCACTTTTTCCTTTTCATAGGGCGAATGCAGCGGCTGATAGGTTTTGCCTTTTGCTTTTTCGGGATCGAAGAAATAGTTATAGACGTAATCGAAATTAAAATTATTGATAATCGCCTCATTCATGCTATTCTCATTAGGTTCAGAAGGTGTATATCGCCAGCTGAAAAGAATCCACTGCGGTTTATCTTTTTTGCACAAATCGTACATTCCCGGCGCAATAGTATAAACAGGATACATTTTACTTCCCACGTAATTATCAAAAACATCAGTGTTTACATTTTCGAGCATAATGCCCGGCTGTGCCTCGTTTACTTCAGCAACTTCCTGTAAACGGGTTGCATACTTTTCTTTTGTACTTCTTAAATTGGCCAGACGTTTGGCGTTTTTTTCGTCCAGGGACTTCATGAAATTATCAATGCTTCTTTGATTATCCTTATACTCCTCATGTATTTTTTTCTTTTCGGCTTCATATGCTCTAGGAATGGCAGCATCAAGTAAGGCTAGGTATTCACCTTTTGTCAGTTTTATAAACGGTGATTTATTGTCCTTGCAAAGCAAAACGCACTGATCACCTCCGCCGGTTTCGAGGCTTGCCACCCAAAAATAAATGTAGGGTTTAAATGAAGGAACATACGACAAATCCTGCTGTTTCATGTATGCATCGTCGGCTGATTCCAATGTGGGCATGGTGAAATAATATTGCGTGGTTGTACTGAACTCCGGTATCGGCCATCCAGGTACTTTATTTGCAAGTACATTCCAGTAAAATTCAGTTTCCGGTATGCGTTCAAGTTTCCCCTGTGCATTGTACGAAACACTCCATGTATAAGCTGTTGCGCCATAACCTTGCGGCAAGGCTGCATTGTAAGGAGCATAAGCGTTTTCCTTCGGGAATGCGGCTTTTTTTACATCTCCTATTCCGCCTTTGGGCAGGTAGCTTGCCTGCATCCAGTTTACGATAAGGTTTATTGTAGATATCTGTTCCACGCTGTAAAGCCGGTGGTTGGCAGACTCGGGTTTGGTGGCCCTTCCGTAATTATAAATTTTGTACCAGCCAAGAACTGTATCCTGAATGGAAAGTTGCCTGGCCGTCTGAGAAAAGGATGCAGTTACAATCAATACTGCGATAAACATGAAGGTTATTTTTTTCATACCAGGATTTTATTTGCCTAACATTGCTCTAAGTTTTTTAAAATCAACCGCTTTTTGTATTCCTGCAATATTCTCCTCAAATACCGGATCCCCTTGCGCTATTGTATACACTAAATAAAAAAACTGCGGTGCTGATTTGGGCAGTTTTTTATTATAATAACTCAAATCGGGTTTAACGGCAATAAAGCTGCCCTTAGTTCCTTCCTCAACGAAGCCGGTAAATCGCTCCTCGTCATTCCATTTGCAAATTGCGGGCTTATTCAAATCTTCTACAGGTTTACTTAATTCGTTATCAATGGCATGCATGAATTGGTTATAATACTCTGAACTGCTTACGTCATCCTTCATGGTTTTCTCCAGTCTTTTCTTCTGGATCAAAAGAAACTCTTTGCGGCTTACATAGGAAAACGGAAGTTTTTCATCATAGGTAATCAGCCAGCGGTATTCTATAGTTTTATTCTCCATTCCGCCGTCACCAACTGCTGCTTCACCCATATACCAGAAGCCATCTTTAATTTGAGGTTTTTCTTTCAGTTTTAAATATCCTCTGAAATCGTCATCCGCAAGGTTAGCGGCAAAAAGATTATTCAGCGACCAGATAGCATTGGCGTTTACAGTAACCGTGGTAGGTGTTGAAATATCAACATAGTATTTTGATTTG
>JBBSBT010000624.1:0-2042 GCA_038250985.1 Bacteroidales bacterium | reverse complement strand
TCCGTAATACGTTTCGACCACGCGGCCGAACGAATACAATACTATCATGTTGATCAACAAATGGATCCAGTCAGCATGAACAAGCGCATAGGATAAAAACCGGTAACTGTTTTTGAAATGTTTTATATCGTAAGCATTGAAAGCCAGCCTGCGGAAGAGTTCGCGGTTGCCGAATGCAAGAACAGAAATAAGGACAGTTATTGCAATGATTATGATTGTTACTATCATAAACGGTTAAGGTTTCGGAGTTTTTGAATAGTCAATTTCCGAACCAAGCACACTATGTGGAATCAGGTATACAACTAATACCATTACCGCCGCAAAAACAGGCCATATTTTATTTTTGGGATCTTTCCGCAACTTGTAGATGGCAAAAACCCAGGCAAGCGCCATAAATAATGTTTTATTGTCGGTAAGGTCGTGCCCGAACGGCCATCCGGTCCAGTAAGCGCCGAAAGCATATTTCTGAACGATAGGACCGAGTATCAGACCACCCAGGATGAGAAAGCCCAGCGTCCAGAGGGCGAGCTTATAAGTCCGGGTTCCGTTAATAAGTGCTTCGATGGCTGTTCGCGTGCTGAAAAGTAGTCCGAGGAACATCATTAAAATATGCGGGATTAATACATACAAGGGGACGGCGCCTTTAAAACGCATAACCACAAATTCATCTTTTCCTGCATTCAGGTTCACTTTTTCATTGCCGCTCTGCAACTCAATTTTGTACATCATTTTTCCGGCTGCAGGTTGTTTCGGCATCATAAAATACAATGTATCATTACGTCGCAAGAGAGGCACTGTGCTAAAGGCATCGTCGCTTTTAAACCTTTTATAAGTTATGGTTCCTTTCACTGATGTATCCGGAATATTCAATGCGATTTCTGCGTCATGATCATTTTCAGCTGAGCGAATCATACTGTATTTATATTCCTTGCTGTTCACTGTGGCTTTTCCGGAAACCGGGTAAGTAGGACCAGTCATTTTCTGGTACCGGGCCATTACAATTGTGAAAATAATGGCAAAAATCCACCAAAGTATTGATTTTGTGGTATTATTCATATGGGTATAATGATAGTTATTGAAATGCAAAAATATCTTATTATTTTAATATAAGCATTTAAATATGTTATTTTAGGAATATATTTAAAATATTTAACATGATTACATGTTAAAACACGTGTGGCGAATAATAAACCTATGATTGTTTTCGTTAAACTTCTGTTCTAACTTATTACTTGTACGATTTGGCCACATTTTCTAAATTTTCCTTCATAAACGTTCCATTGAACTATCCTAAATTTGTTATCCTGTTTTTGATGATAATGGTTTCAAAGATCATGCCTGCACAGGAAATGCTTGGAATCGTAAACAGCAGTTATTCAGGCATCACAGGTTCAGTTTTTAATCCAGCTGTTACCGTAACCTCCCCTTATTACCTCGACGTGAATATTATTGCAGGTGATGTATTTTTCGAAAACAATTACATGTACCTGGCTAAAGAGGAGTATCGTTTCAGCCGTTTCTTCAGTAAAAATCCTGATTATCCTACACATGGAATAACGGATAACAGCATGATTGCTTATGATTATTATAACACAAAAGACAAATCTGCTTTTACCAGTGAACGCATACTTGGACCATCAGTTGCAGTTACAGTCGGGCGACATTCTTTTGGAATTGTAACAGGTGCACGAATCGTTATGTCGACCCGGAATGTGCCCTACGACGTTGCGAAATTTGTGTTTGAAAAACTTGAATATCCACCACAATATGACATCAATTATAAACATACCAAGGATATTTACAACGCCGAATTAGCCTGGTCTGAAGTTGGATTTAATTATTCGTATGTTATCAAACAGCAATCAACCGACTATTGGGCTGGCGGAATTACAGTAAAATCTCTCCAAGGCTATGCCGGTGGTTATATATATGGAAATTATGAAGATTACTATGTTAAAGATTCAATGGTCTATATTAATAGTTTTATAGGAGAAACCGGATATTCATTGCCATTAAATTACGAAACGAATGAGTTCTCCAAT
>JBBSBT010000623.1:0-2054 GCA_038250985.1 Bacteroidales bacterium | reverse complement strand
GTATGTGATGAAGGAACCTTTGAATACGATAGCCTGAAGTTTTTAACAATCGGTACGCAGGATTATGTATCGGAATTTGTGCTTATTCCGTTTAACGAAAACATGCAGGAACTTATACCCAAAATAATAAATTCAAACGAAACGATCATCCGTTTTTATGGCGATCCCCTATACTTCGACGTGGATGTAACAGAAAGAATGAAAATGGATATGAAAAAGGTTCTAAAAATAATAAGGGCACTGCAATAATCAAATGCTCTTCTGTGTAGCCTGCAAGTTGGTTTCATACACAAGTTTTGCAGCGAAAAGATCAAATATGGCACTGCCAACCGTTTTAAACAGCCGGGTTGGATTTGGTGAAAGCGTAACACTACCGAGAATTAAATTGCCGAGAGGAATAATATTCTCTTCCGGAATCCAATGATTTGCTATAGGATCTATCAGATCACCGCTTTCCTTTTTGCCGGCGGGGCTATCAATGAATATCTGAGCTACCTGCCGGAACAACTGCTCTGGAAACTCCCGGCAATCGGGCTTATAGGAACCAATTCCAACAAATGTTTTTCCGGTAAAAAGTTCTTTTATGTCAGGAAAAACCGGCGTTTGTGAATTGGTAGCAGAAATGATCACCTCCGAATTCAAAGCAACTTCCGTTGAATCGGCAGCGAAAATGACTTTAACACCCGGATATTTATCGGATAGCGCGGCAGAAAATAGTCTGAGATTGTTTGTGTTAAGGTCAAAGACGCGGATTTCACTTATTTCGCGAACTGCACATGCAAACAAGGCCTGGTAAATTCCCTGGGTACCGGTACCAATTATACCCAGGGAGTGACTATTAACCGGCGCGAGTTTTTTGATGCCAACGGCCGTAACCGCTGCGGTTCGCATTGCTGTAATCATTGCCCCATCCATAAAAGCAAGCGGTTCTCCTGTTTTTGCATCATTCAACACCACAGACCCATAAATTGAAGGGCGCCCCGATTCCTTATTTTCCGGACAGAAAGAAACCAGCTTTGTAACCCAGTATTCATTTGTGATACAGGGCATCAGAAGGAATGTGTTTTTGCCGTAATCCAGATGCATCCTTTTGGGCATAACAAACTCCCCTGAAATGCTTGTTTGCATCGCCATTTCCATTGCATCAATCCATGCAGGAATGGTGCAGATTTCAGTTATTGCTTTACTATCGAAAAAATCCATACTCCGTTAAAGATTTACTTTATCATTCTTCAAAACCAATATTCTGCTATTTTTTAATTCTCTTTCAGCTTTTTGTGAAGTTTTAAGGCCGCCGGAGTTATGGATAACCCTCCGAATCCGGTGCAACATAACGCAGCTGGCATAATTTCACCAACGGACTTCATTGCATCTATTACTTCATCAAGAGGAATCACCGGATCAAAACCAGCTACGCTCATATTAGCGGAACTTAGAGCATTTGTAGCACCAAGAATGTTTTTCCCCAGGCAGGGAACCTCCACGCGGTCAGCTACCGGATCGCAGACCAGGCCAATCATATTCTGCAGTGCCATCGATGATGCATTAATTGCCTGCCTGGCTGTACCACCCATGAGCTGAACCAATCCGGCGGCAGCCATGCCTGAAGCAGCACCACACTCTACCTGGCAGCCACCCTCCTCGGCGGCAAAAGTGTATTTATCAGCTATAAATACGCCTATTAATCCTGCTGCCAAAAATGCTTTTGTGATACGTTCCATATCATCGGTATATCCTTCGGCAACCCCAAAAATTACGCCACCAAGCAAACCCGATGAACCTGCTGTGGGAGCCGCAACAATAATGCCCATTGAGCTTTTTACCTCCATCAGGGCTGTAACATAGGCGATAATTGTATTCATGGGCGTACGGAATATCTGATCGGCCTTTTCCGCTTCTGAAATCAGGTGCGACTGATGCCCCAGAATCCTGTCTTTATAACTCGTTCCGCTTAAACCTTCCTTTATTGATTTTTTTATGTTCGTAACAATATCATGCATAAGCGAAATCACTTTAGCGGCATCAATTCCTGCCCTGGTGCTTTCATAAAGTAT
>JBBSBT010000622.1:0-2068 GCA_038250985.1 Bacteroidales bacterium | reverse complement strand
GTATTTGCCTTGAAATCATCAGGGATAGTTTCCGGCTCCACTGTATATTTATTTGTATTTGCAGCAAGTACTTTGACGGTATGACCGGCATTAATCAGCCCGCTGATCATAGCAAACATGGCAATAGGGCCTCCCTCCCGTTTTGGCCATGGCGACTTATTGCAGAGTATCAGTATTTTCATTTCCCGAATTTTGTTTTTTCTTAAATTTATTAATTACACTTTTAAAAAAGTGCTTATAACTTTCAGCATCCATGATATTTGAATCATTTGCTGCTTTGTATGCCAGGAAGATTCCCACCGGCAGAAAAATAATGGTCGACATCCACATCCCTTTCCATGGATCGGTAACGGAGGAACGCACTGATTTTTCACCTATAAAGGAAATCACATGATAGGCTACGAATAAGAGTACCGAGATTACCAAAGGCATTCCCAACCCGCCTTTACGGATAATTGCTCCCAGCGGCGCCCCGATCAGAAAAAGAGCAAAACAGGCAAACGACAAAGTGAATTTCCGGTGCCATTCGATATCGTAGCGGGCCTTCAATTCGACCTTTTCCTTGAGCATTTGCCGGTTGTATTCAAAGGATCCTTTTGCATTGCGGGCCAGGCCAAGGGCATAGGAAGCTATGGTTTTCCTGTCGGCAACAGATCTTTTTTCGAATTTCATTCCTTCTTTGGCCGGAGGAAGCGCATTAAAAATACTATCGTTAAGTTTTGCGATTGAAAAGTTGGAGTAATAACTCATAAGTGAATTTCGCAGCTCTTTAACATTCTGGTTCACTTGCTTCCCAAGGGAATCGGATGAGTAGCCCAGTTGCTTTACATTCAGCATATAGTAAGCATTCTTGAAAAAATCATCATCCGAACGGGTCATTTTAAACTGCGAAAGATCAAATTTTATAACCTCGCTTGAGAATGATGTCCTCTGAAAAGGATTTTTGTCCGTTTCGCCCCGGCCGGTTTCCTCGTAGTTTGTACCATTGAACAGGGTAAGCAACATATAATTACCATCCGCCGTCTGCTGCATCCTTCCCGAATCGGCCAATACAAGTTTTTTATTTCCCTGGAACTGCGAATGGTCGTAAATCATGACCTTCCGTATGGTAGTGCCATCGGGCTCTTTCTTCCCGATTCGTATTACGTAACCTTGCAGGCCGGAATAAAAAATACCTTCACGAATATTGAGGGAAAGCTTTTTTTGACGCACATCATATAAAGTGGATCTGAACTTCAGGTTGGCATAGGGGAAAATGATATTGGAGTAATAAAAAGCGCCAACGCTTATCAGCAACGAGAATAATCCAAGTGGCATCATTATTTTGCGAAGGGATATCCCTGCTGCTTTCATGGCAACCAGTTCGTAGCGTTCGCCCAGGTTGCCAAAGGTCATCAGCGATGCCAGCAGCACGGATATGGGCAAAGCCATGGGTACAAAGGTGAATGAAGCGTAAAACATCAACTGAAGAATGATATTCCACTCCAGTCCCTTGCCGACGAGTTCATCCACATAACGCCACAAAAACTGCATCAGCAAAACAAAAACTACAATAAAAAATGTTGCCAATGCAGGTCCGGCATATGAACGTAATATGAGCACATAGAGTTTTTTCACAAACGGGTATTTATGCAACCTGCAAAGGTATGATTAAAAGTGAAAGTGTGAAATTAAATCAGGTTTTTGTCGTCATTGCCGATATCAGGACAGCATTCTCATTTTCCTGCCAGGCATGCGAGCCTGCCGGTTTTTAGTCTTCCAAAAGTTATTGTCAACTTTATCTATACATTTGCATTTTAAAGTTACCAATCACAAAAAAAACATGGAATATCGCTTAATCAGTGTCGGCGACAGGAGTTCGCGTAAAATGTTTCACAATGTTATGCGTCATCTGTATAAGAACGACTCAAATTTTGTGTGTCCGCCGGATGATTTTATTGAAAAGATTTTCACGCCGGGTAAGAATGTTTTTTTTACTTATGGTGAAGCTACACGATGGATACTAGTCGATGAAAAGAATAACCTGGCCGGTAGGGTAGCCGCATTTATTAACCGAAAGAAAGCCTAT
>JBBSBT010000621.1:0-2072 GCA_038250985.1 Bacteroidales bacterium | reverse complement strand
TCAATATATGGATTTAGTCCCCTGTTTTCATGAACAACAATTATTCCCGGTAGTTTGTCTTTTGCTTCTGCCGGTTTTGACAACAGACCGCGGATATTTCCTCCGCCTTTGTGCGAATTATAGGTGATATATCCGGTTTTTATTCTTGGATCATCCGGTTTAATTTCAACGGAATCCTTATAATTCGGCATGATAAAACTCAAAAGCGAGGGCAATGTAATGCCGGCTACTGCATAAAGTGACAGCTTTTCGAGAAATTGCCTTCTTTCAATTTTGCTGTGAGCGTACTCATCGTACAAATCAAATACTTCCTGGCTGATGTCTTCTTTTTTTAGCTTTTTCATATGCTTTTTTTTTGTTAAAACTTATGAGTTTAAAAGTCCGGTTAGTAATGCCTTGTATTGCAGTATTCGTGTCAGATGGTGAAGTTTCCTTGTCTTGCAAATTTAACTTTCTTCCTTGAAAAACAACTGGTAAAAATTCATTCCCGATTGCTGGTCGAATCCTTTTACAATCTGGTGCTGATCACCATGCACATAAATATGAAAGTTTTTATCCAGCTTGATCACACTTTTAAAAAATTTTGACTGCTTTTTAACGGCTGTATTTGAAATATCAAAATTGTCGCTAAGTTTTACATCATGTTCCACTTCAAATTCGGTTTTGTATGATTTGAAGCTGCTGATCATATCGGGCGCCTGCATTACTTCGCCGGCAAAGTCATCCAGGTCAAAATTATCATTTTCCTTAAAGAATTTTACCGATTTATTAAGCATTTCGGCCTGGTCGGCTTTGGAGACATCAAATTGCTCCGGAAACTTTTCGACGACGAAACTCTTGCACATGTTCAATACATTTTTAGTCTGATAATATTCGTCATTCCTGTGTTGAACATGCAAAAAATGATCAATCCAGTATTGAGCTTCTCCTCCTTTATTCAGGTTATCAACCACCGAAACCAGGTAACCTTTTTCGCGTTCGGTATTAAAAATCAGGCAGCCCTTATCCAGTTTGTGAATATTGATTCCGGCCTCACTTTCGATTGAAAAACCATCGTTCTGAGGGTAAACTTTCAGGAAAGTTTCCTTTGTTTCCGACTTGAATAAACCGACAGCATCCACGGTTTCGCCATCCACAATGCAATCCCGGAAGTAAGCAACATACAATTCACCACCTTTCACTTTGGGATGAATGGATTGTTCGTACAGGTGCCTGGCCAGGTTTACCGATTGATCAAAAAGTGTATGCGGGTTATCAAAAATATCCGAAACATAGGAAAACACCTCGTTCAGTTTCAGGTCCGATTCGTGGTAAAGGTTGTAATACTCATTCGATTTAAAGGGCGAAAAGAAATATGTTAGCAGGAGGTTGTCGATACTTTCGTCCGTCCGTAGTTCGGATTTCGAAAACCTAATGCCTTCCTCGTTCAGTTTATTGCCCACATTATGCACGGCAATGGATTGTATTTCAATTTGTTCGGTAATGATCATAATAAAGGATTGGTATAGGCTTACGATGTATATGGTTGAAATTATATTGGCTGGACGACAAAAGTCCGGAGCCGGAAGATGTAAGAGCTTCTGACTCCGGACTCCCGACTCCTGATTATTTTATCTCAATCCCATGGCTACTATTATTTCCTCGATGCGGCCATCGAGTTTTGCTTCCACCTCTTTAAAATCGGCAACTGAATTCAGATCAGCTCTTACGCTGAAATAGAATTTAATTTTAGGTTCAGTTCCTGAAGGACGCATCGAAATCTTAGTACCGTCTTCGAGGAAGAACTGGAGCACATCGCTCTTCGGCAATTCTATCGGGGTAATTTTCCCGGTCGAAATATCTGTTGTGTGTTTCAGTTCGAAATCGTTTATCCGTATCACCTTTGAACCGGCAATTTCCTTCGGAGGATTAGCGCGGTGGCCTTCCATCATAGCTTTGATCTCGGCTTGCCCGCTCATGCCTTTTCTAACCACATTTACCAGGTTTTCTTTGTACAAACCATATTCCAGGTAAATATCAAGGAGCAATTCATAAAGACTTTTTCCCTTGCTGGCAGCCCAGGCAGCGCATTC
>JBBSBT010000620.1:0-2072 GCA_038250985.1 Bacteroidales bacterium | reverse complement strand
GAGCAACTTCAGCAATTGTACGATAAACTGGAGAAAAAAGCTCCCAAACAGCTTGATCTGCTGATTGAATATATACAGCTTGCGAAAATTATGTCAAATAATCCTGTGGAGGTTTCGCGCAAGGAGCTGTTTGCCAGGATCGACGGTTCGGCTTCGAAATATAAGGAGCTGGAAAAGAAGGGCGTTTTTGAGGAATACGACAAGGAAATAAGCCGTTTGAATTACCGGCAGGCCACGCATACAGCCGAAAGTATTGAACTGACTCCTGGGCAGCAGCGTGCCATGCAGGAAATTACGGATTCGTTTGCCACAAAAAATGTAACCCTGCTTCATGGTATAACTTCGAGCGGGAAAACTGAAATCTATATCAAGCTTATACGGCAGATGCTGGATGAAGGCAGGCAGGTTTTATACCTCTTACCCGAAATAGCGCTTACCACACAAATTATCAACCGCTTACAAAAATATTTCGGGGCCGAAGTCGGGGTTTATCATTCAAAGTATAACGAAAACGAAAGGGTCGAAATATGGCAGCATGTTTCCGGAACCGGAACCCAATCCTTTAAAGTATTGCTGGGAGCACGCTCAGCCTTGTTTCTGCCTTTTTCGAACCTTGGCCTGATCATTATTGATGAGGAACACGACGCTTCGTACAAACAATACGATCCGGCGCCGCGCTACAATGCCCGCGATACAGCCATTTTTCTGGCATCCATGCATGGGGCCAAGGTGCTGATGGGTTCAGCAACACCAGCCATCGAAAGTTATTACAATGCCAGCCAGGGAAAATACGGGCTAAGTACCCTTTCCGAACGCTTTGGCGGACTGTTGCTTCCACAGGTAAAGCTGGTAAACCTGAAAGAAGAACACCGCAGGAAAACCATGCAGTCCATTTTCTCGTCCGTTTTGATCCATGAGGTGGAAACTGCTTTGGCCGCTAACGAACAGGTTATTCTTTTTCAGAACAGGCGCGGATTTTCGTTACATATCGACTGTGATAACTGTGGATGGATACCGCATTGCGTTCAGTGTGATGTTTCGCTTGTTTATCATAAAAATCAGAACCAGCTTCGCTGTCATTATTGCGGATATACCACACGAATTCCCGATAAATGCCCCGATTGTGGGCATACGCACCTGGTGATGAAGGGTTTTGGCACCGAAAAAATTGAAGAAGAGCTTTCGCTGATTTTCCCGGCGGCAAAGATTGCACGCATGGATCTCGACAGCACCCGCTCGCGGTTTGCACACCAGAAACTGATTGCATCCTTTGAGGAACGAAAGGTTGATATCCTGGTCGGAACACAAATGGTTACCAAAGGCCTGGATTTCGATCATGTGAGCCTGGTGGGAATCCTGAATGCGGATAGCCTGTTATCGTACCCTGATTTCAGGGCTTTTGAGCGCGGTTTCCAGCTTATGGCACAGGTGGCTGGGCGTGCAGGCCGTAAAAATAAACAGGGAAAAGTGCTGATACAGGCTTTCAATCCTTCGCATCCTATACTTGCTATGGTATTGGAGCATAACTACGCAGCCATGTATCAGAGCCAGCTAATTGAACGTGAGAGGTTTAACTATCCCCCGTTTTGCCGAATTGTACAACTTTCGCTCAGGCATGTGGATGCTAACCTGATTAATAAAGCTGCCGACGAACTGGCTAAAAGGTTGCGTGCCTTGTTTGGCAAACGTGTGCTAGGCCCGGAATACCCCACTGTATCACGCATCAGGAATCAATACCTGAAAAATATTCTTATTAAATTTGAAAAGGGAATTCCTTTGCCAAAAGCCAAAGAAGAAATAATAAAAGCCATCATCAAACTAAATGCCCATTCCGATTACAAATCCGTAAGGGTTGTGATTGATGTGGATCCGATGTAGAATTTTGATTTCTTTTTACTGCTTATCCCTTTCGGTCAAGTTGACTTGATTATAGGGGATAAGCAGTTTTAGTAATGATAACTAAAATAATATTTTGAATGAACAAATGAAATAAAACTATATTTGTAAAAACAAAACACTTTTTTGAATTGAAAAGCAGTATCCTGGTTTTATTTTTTTTACTTATGGGTTGG
>JBBSBT010000619.1:0-2074 GCA_038250985.1 Bacteroidales bacterium | reverse complement strand
GCCCTTATTATATCCAGGGCAAGAGGTTCATCGTCGACGGCTATACATTTGATTTTCATCTTAGTTCCGGATTGTCAGTTCAATAGAATACATCTCACCATTCATTTTGATTTTAAGCTCATGTTGATCCGGATATAACAATCCAAGCCTACGTTTGATATTTTCAAGTCCGAAACCACCGGATTCCTCGTTGATGCCTGGCACATTATGCTTCATGTAATTTGCAACTGAAAAAGCCAGTTGTTCCGGCTCAAGGTTAAGGTTTATAATAATTCCAGGCTCATGATTTTTGTCTCCGTGTTTGAAAGCATTTTCCACAAAAGGAATAAGTAACATGGGTGCAATAGTACGGTTTTCCATTGAGCCATGCACCTGTAATTTAACAAATCCTTTTTGCGTAATACGCAATTGCTGCAATTCGATAAAGCTTTTGAGGTACTCAACTTCCTTTTTAACGGCAACCAGGTCGGTATTCGAATCATAAAGCATATAACGCATGATACTCGAAAGTTTCATTACTGCCTCGGGAGCTTCATCCGATTTGTTATATACCAGCGAATAAATATTATTAAGTGTATTAAACAGGAAATGAGGATTTACCTGTGACCTCAGTAATGCTATTTCGCTGGCCTGTCGTTCCTTAATCAGTTCATCCTTGTACTTCTGCGAATCGAACCAGTCGATGCTGAATCGGATCAGCATGGCGTAAATACTGATGATAACTGTATATTTTAAAGTAGCCCATATCCATTCGTATTGAAACTGGAGTTGGCTGGCAGGCAATTTCACTATATATTTCCAGTATGATATTTCAACAGGCAGCCTTACAGCCGACAAAACTATAGCCAGCAGGATTACAAAGGGAAAAATATACCATTTGCGTGCAAACCCGAGGAATTTCGGTATCACATAGTATATTGAATAGAAAACAAAAATATTAAGCAGTGTAGTGATAAAAATATCCTTAAGATAAATGTTGTCCTGCAGCAGTTGGGTGTCTATCTTATTCAGGTACACTGGAAAAAATGCCTGGTTCAGCATATATATCCAGAACAGGACATGAATAAGGATTTTGTATCTGCTTTTCATGTTAGAGTTTCAGTGTTTCGGTATTGACGAGATTGAAGAGATTGATGTGATTGATTGGATTATATTTTTAAGCTGGTAGCTTAGAACTTCGGATTCCGGATTTAGGAAATTTTCCCCAATCCGAAATCCGAAATCCAACATCCGACATGGCTGTAAAGACACAACATGTTGTGTCTTTACTCTACCAGATATCCGCCCTGTTTTCGGGAGCTATATATCTTTTATCACCGGGTTTAACGTGAAATGCTGCATAGAATGCCGGAATGTTGTAAACAATTGCATTTACGCGTGTTTCGGCAGGGGAGTGAACATCTTCTTTCAAACGGCGCATGGTTTCTTCATCGCGCGTATTGGCGCGCCAAACCTGTGCGTAGGAGAGGAAAAAGCGCTGATCTTCCGTAAAGCCGTCAATCTTCTCATCCTTATCTTTGCCTTTAAGTGCTTTTTGTAAGCCGTTGTAAGCCACATTCATACCACCCAGGTCGGCAATGTTTTCGCCCAGCGTAAGTTTGCCATCCACATGCAGGGTATCCAGAATCTTATAATTGTTGTATTGATCCACCAGGACTTTGGTTTTGGCTTCAAAATTCTTTGAATCCTCAGCCAACCACCAGTCGTGGAGATTGCCTTCCTTGTCGTACTGCCTGCCCTGGTCATCAAAACCGTGCGTCATTTCATGTGAAATTACCATACCAATTGCTCCATAATTCACAGCATCGTCAGCATTCATATAGAAGAATGGCGGTTGCAGGATAGCAGCAGGGAAAACGATTTCATTCATATTCGGGCTGTAATAGGCATTCACCGTCTGGGGTGTCATACCCCATTCGCTGCGGTCGACAGGTTTTCCGATTTTGGCAATGCTGCGGTTTACTTCGAACTGACGGGCATTTTTCAGGTTGGTGTAATATGAATCTGTGCCGATAGCAAGGTTGCTGTAATCAATCCATTTGTCGGGATAACCGATTTTGACATTGATTTTTGC
>JBBSBT010000618.1:0-2077 GCA_038250985.1 Bacteroidales bacterium | reverse complement strand
TGAAGTACATTCCGACAGTCAGGGTGATACGCGTGTGGCCGGGGAAACGGTTCTGAGAACTATTGAAAAAACTGAAAATGACCGTATAAAACCACGGATACTTACCAGTCAGCTGATCAAAAATGTGGAAGATCATCATGCTCAGCTTATCAACCGGACACGTCACGGAAATATGATACTTAAAGGCGACACCTTATTTGTTCTTGAGGTTGAACCTGCAGGATATGCTTATTATGCGGCTAACGAAGCCGAAAAAACTGCTCACATCAATATTATTGAAGTAGTTGGGTTTGGAAAGTTCGGCAGGGTATATATTGCCGGCGATGAAGCCGAGGTGCTCGAATGCAAGAAAATTGTTGAAAAACGCCTGGCTGAAATCTCCGGAAGGGAAGAGTATTAACATAATTGGCTTGAATTTCAGAGTAAAGCAGACGTATCAAAATTTATAATAAAAGTGCCGGGTGCGAGGTTCTAAGTTCCCTGTTCCAGATACATCAAATATTATTCTATGCCTAGAGAGTATTAATAAGTCGAATCTGAATTTACTTTCCGTAAATAGGCATCCGGCACATGGTAACCGGCACAACAATTTTTAAAACAGTTCAAATAATTCATCTTCAAAAAAAATTCCTTAAAAGAACTTCACACTAACAAATCTTAAAGACATAAATTATGAATGACAATACTTCAGACGCATTGGGAATGATCGAAACCAAAGGCTTTGCCGCAATGGTTGAAGCTTCGGACGCTATGGTTAAAGCTGCAAAAGTTGAACTTATAGGCTTCGAAAAGATCGGCGGCGGATATGTTACCGCTATCGTACGCGGCGATGTTGCATCTGTTAAGGCTGCAGTTGATGCAGGTGTCCAGGCAGCTCAGAAAGTTGGTGAAATTGTTTCATCTCATATTATTCCAAGGCCGCATGTAAATGTCGACAGCGCATTGCCATTGGGCAGAGGCAGCTCAAAGAAATAATGTGTAGTTAAGACAACAAATTTAGTTTCGGGTGTTTTTAATATGCAGCCGGAAGCATAAACCAGTAAAAGGAATCATCATGATATTGGCAAGGGTAGTCGGTACGGTAGTATCAAGTCATAAAGCCCCGAAAATTGAAGGGATCAGGTTTCTGCTCCTCGAAAAAATCGATCCGGTAACGTTGAGCGGGAAAAATGACTTTGTCGTTTCAATGGACAGCGTTGGCGCAGGGATTGGTGAAATAGTTTTTTATGTTTCAGGAAGCAGTGCCAGGATGACGGATGTTACCGAAGGGAAACCCGCCGATTCAACTATCATTGCTATTGTAGATAATATCGAAAAGGACGGCGCATTTACTTACCGGAAAAACAATTAATTATGATCCTTGGGAAAGTTGTCGGAAGCATCGTGAGCAGTACCATTAATGATGGTATAACCGGTTCACGCTACCTTTTAATCGATAAAACTGACCAGTACGGAAGTAAGAAAGGAGATTACATTGTTGCACTGGATATCATAGGTGCTGGATACGACGAACTTGTCATGGTCACCGAAGGCAGCCCTTCGAGGGAAACCCTTTCCACTGCCAATAAGCCTGTTGACGCCCTGATAGTTGGTATTGTCGATATGATTGATGAAAATGATATAGTTGTATACAGGAAGTAGAGGTATGCTGTGGATATAATCGCGTTGGGAGCATTGGAATTCAGCAGCATAGCCATTGGAATTTTGGCACTGGATGAAATGGTGAAAGTAGCGCCTGTTAAAATCATCGAAGCAAGAACCATGTGCCCGGGCAAATACCTGATCGTATTCAGCGGAGATGTGGCTTCGGTCGAATATTCATTCAACAGGGGATACGAAACAGGCAGGGAACTGCTTGTTGATAGTTTGTTCCTCCCGATGATCCACCCTGATGCGATGAAGGCAATAGGAAATGTAATCCATACCGACGAATGGAATGCAATCGGAATTATTGAAACTAATTCGGTTGTTTCGGGTATCGAAGCCGCCGATACGGCAGCCAAGGTGGGAGGGGTGAAAATCATTGAAGTACGCCTGGCAATTGGATTCGGCGGGAAATCATATGTTAAACTGCTTG